>JAGBDU010000087.1 GCA_017937285.1 Clostridia bacterium | reverse complement strand
TTTTTTCCATTTTTTACAGTTAAATATTTCTGTCCACATTTTGATATTATATTGTATTTTCCATTTCCTGCATCCTTTATTATCCATTTTTGTGCATCACATCCATTATACTCCCATTGCCATACATTAGTACCATTTGCTGTATTTCCTCCACATACATCTAAATACATTTCGGAATGTCTAAATTTTATTGTGTAGTATCCATCTCCTAGATATTTAATTTCTACCTGCTGGCATAATGCATTATTTTTTGTATATATCTGCACATTTGCATTTTTAGAACTTGATGATCCTACAACATCAATGGCCTTATTTGAATCTACCTCAGTTTCTATCTCATATAAACCATCTTCAATAATTTTACTTCCAACTATTGTTTCTACTTTATTAAATCTAAACTTTTGAGAATTATTATTTTTAAATTGATTTATTTCAATATTGGTAAAATTCGATGTTTTATTATTTTCTACAGTCAAATATGTCCCACTACATTTAGAAATTATATAATAATATCCATCTCCAGCATCTTTTATTATCCACTTTTGTGCATCACATCCATTATATTCCCATTGCCATACATTGGTACCGTCTGCTGTATTTTCTCCACATACATCTAAATATTTACCAGAATGCTTAAATTGTATTGTGTAATATCCATTTCCTATATATTTTACATTTACTTTTTGGCAACTTGCATCATTTCTTGCATATATTTGCACATTTGCTCCAGTTTTATTTGAATTTCCTATAACATCTATTGCTTTTGAACTATCATTTCCTACTTGTATTTCATATGTACCATCTGGTATTGTTTGCTCTGCTACTGGTTGTGTTGTTTTATATGTTCTCACATAATAATCACCATTTGATGGTTCAAGGTTGTTTTTATTCTGTAAATTTTCTTCTTTATCGTTACATGCTTCCTCATCGCTATTTAATTTTTCATCACTACTTACTTTTTTATTACTGCTTAGTTCTTCATTACTATTTGCTTTTTCATCTATGCTTAGATTTTTATTATTATCCTCTTCTTCGTCACTGATTGAAGATTCATCAATGCTTATGCTTTCATCATTATTTATTTCTTCATCATTGATTTTGTAACTATCTATAGCATCATTTTTTGCTTTAATATCTTTACTAACATCATTTGATGCATATACAAGACAAAAACTACCAACGCTATTAAGAACAAAAAATATCATTACAATAATCTTACATATTTTTTTTAACATAAACATCATCCTTTCACCTACATATTTTACAGTACATACTTATAATTTTCAATAGAGAAAATTTTTTTCAATCAATTTCTGTTATTTTTAGAGCATTATAGTTAACTGTAAAGAATAACTTATCTCAAAAAAATTGTTTTATATAATATAAAAATATGCATTAAAAATGCATATTTTATTTTTTAAATTTAAAAATTTCTCTATTATTTTTATAAAATTCTTTCATAACCTTATTTTGAGGTCCATAAGAAAAGTGCCCAGCTATAGTATTTTCAGAAACAATTATAGCTCTGCTATCTGCAAATACATAATTACATATTTGCATTTCATCCAGTCCCATATTATTTCCCATTCTTACTTCAAATCTGCCCATATTTTCCCATAACTCACGAGAAAATAATATTGCTCCTATACTAAAACGAATTGCACATATAGAATATTTTAAATTTTGCCTTGCAAATTCATCATCTAATTTATCTATATCTCTTAGTTTTTCTTCTGTTTCTCCCCACATAAATTTTGCTATATCCGGATTTATAACAACTTTTCCTTTTGGGTTCCAATTATATTGTGCCCTACCAAATTTTTTTTCATATGCATTTAATAAGCCAGTCTTTTGTAAAACTTTTATATGTGCATATCCATTAATTGGTAACAAAGGTGCTACGAATCCAACTCTATATGTTGAGTTGTTTTCAACTTCTTTGTATGTTTCTAACATTTTAGTAAACATATTTTTTGTTACAAAAATATCCTCATCCAATTTATAAATAAGCTCTGCTTTATCAAATAAGTTTATTGCAATATTTTGTACCAAAGAAACTTTATTTTGTTTTACACTTAAATATGACCAATCATTTTTTTTAGCAATTTCAGATAATTCTTCACTATATAATCCCGATGAAACAATGCAAACATCTATATCTTTTGGAATATATTTTGAGATTCTTTCAAATATATCATCCCATAAATATGGTTTGTACCCTGCGAGAATTATACACATTTTATTGTAATCTTTCTTTCTATTTACAAACTTGTATGTACCTTTTACTCTTTTTTTCTTATTTTTCGCCTTCTTTTTCTCCCTATAATTTTCTACTAATTTAACTAATGTTTGATTTTCTGCTAATTTGCTATATAAACTCATCTGTTTCTCCTCTCTATATTATTATTTCTTTATCAAAAGCCTAAAAGAACTGAGCTAACATATTTTACTAATACTATTATTTTATTTATGACTCACCTTTCTCAATTTCATACTTATTCCCGTTACTATTTGGTTTGCTAAATCAAAAAAGAAGTTATGTTTTAATATTATTAATGTTAAAATATAAACTATTCCACCTATAATAATCTCAATAATAGTATTTAAAATAGAAACATTTAAGAAATTAACTAAAATATGTACAACCATATACATTACAATTCCGCTTATAAAACATTTTATTCCCAATTTTAAGATTTGCAATATCGAAAATTGGTCTTTAAAATATTTTAATTGAACCCCCAATACGGCGGTCTCAGCTAATACTGACGCTACTGATGCTCCAACTACTCCTAAAAAATTTATTAATATTAAATTCAATACTATATTTACAATTGCACCTATGGTCACAGAAATCGTAAATTCTTTCTGCTTTTTTACCTGAACAAGATATTGTGTTCCTGTTACTCCATTCAGCCCTAAAACAATTAAAATTGGTGCTGTAGATATTAAAATTGGTGTAACCTCGTCAAACCCATTTCCATAAAACCATGGAACAAATTTAGGTGCTATTGCAATCAATCCAAACATCATTGGAACTGCTAATATCCAAACAAAATTAAACGATTTTTCCAAACATAACTTAACTTCATCTTTGTCGCCGTTTATATAGGCATTTGCAATTCTAGAATTCATTACCGTCTGTAATGCTGTTACTACAGTTAAAGCTGACTTTACAATTTTTTGTGCTTGCTCATAATAACCAACTTTCTCCATATTATTCATAATTGCTCCAATCATAGTCTTATCAAGTACTGTGTATATTTGAATTGCTATTTGAGGAATAAATAACGAAATAGCAGGTTTTAAATGTTTTTTTAATTTAATTTCTTTAAAACTAACTTTCTCTAAATATTTTGACAAATATAGCCATAATGTAAGATTACCTATTAATTCCGCTCCAACATATATCAAAAAATATTTCCATAGATCATCTGGTGTTTTTACTAGAACAAATATCATTACTAAACTCAACAATTTTATAACTAGATTTCTTATTACTGTTTTGTCAAATTCTTCTATTCCTTGAAATAGCCATGATATATCAAATAAATTAGCCACTAATTGTATTATTAATATTCTATAATAGATTGCATAATCTCCTGTTCTCCCAAAAATAATATAAAATGTAATAATTGAAATAGATAGCGTAATTGCACGCACAATTATGATTTCAAAAAAAGTCCTACTTCGTTCTCTTTTATTCTGTGCTTTATATGCAATTTCTCTTTGCCCATACATTGAAATTCCTAATGTTCCAAATAAAATAAAATATGTTACTATAGATATTGTATACCCATATATACCAATATTTTCTGCACCTAATACCCTTGATAAATATGGCGTAGTAATTATTGGTAACAGAATAGATAACATTTGATAAATTAGGTTATATATATAATTTTTTGCTATACTTTTCTTCATAAAATTTTATCTTCCTCTTTTTTGATTAATTTAGAAAATTACACTTTTTCAATCTTAGGATTAAACTTTTTCCCCTCTTTCGTCGATTGATTTACTATGTTAATTTTTTTTATTTTATTTTCATTATTCGCAAACAATATTCTTAAATATGTATATATATTTCTTAAGTGAACATACAACATTCCTTTTATACCTTCTCTTCTGTACAAATACACCTCATTTCTATAGGCATATTTATATCTTTCTAATCTATCTGGACTATCTTTAACAATGTTTGCTCCATTATTGTCTTTTGACTTATGTGTCACAATACTGTTGCTAACTAAATAGCATTTGTATTTCAATGATATTCTTCTTGTGTACTCTAAATCATCCGTCCATATAAAAAAATCTTTTATTGGTAACCCAACTTCTTTTACTACTGATGCTTTAAATAATAATGAAACAAAAGTTGCCATTTCAATCGGAATAATATCTTCTTTGAAATCTCGCACAAATCCAACCATAGATTTTCTCTGTCTATTCATTTTGCATATATTTCCGTCTTTCCACAAAACTTTACTCGATAAAAAACCATAATTGCCTTGCAAATTTTCATCTTCAATCATAAGTTTCTCTAATGAATCTTTATGTACTATACAATCATCATCCATAATCCAGATATAATCATATCCTAGCTCATATGCTTTTTTTACACCGTAATTAAAACCTCCGGCTCCTCCAAGGTTTTTACCAGTATTATCATAAATCACTTTTTTCCCATCTACATATTTACTTATATGTTCTCTTGTTCCATCTGTACTATTATTATCCACAATTAAAATATTACAAGATTTATAATTTTGATTAATTAATGCCTCAATACATTCTTTTAGTAGCTCTTTTCGATTATATGTTACTACAACTGCAATCACCTTTTTCTCTGATTTGTTATTATTCATTATTTTCCTCCTGAAATCATATATTATATTCTTCTACCATTTAATATCAATTTTAAATACATTTAAAATAAATTTGTAAAATGTTAAAAATAATCGGTATGCATGCATTACATATATTTTCTTTACTATAGCAACCTTAAAATTTGATTTATGAGAAATAGCATAACTTAATTTTAAATATTTAGATTTCCTCCATAAAGGAAATTCTCTATTCAAATATGCTCTATTTTCCTTTAGAACTTGTTTGAAATTTTTCTTGTCAGAAGACATTCTAAACATAAGAGAAATTCCAAAGTGCAAAAATGCCATTGTATCAATTACTTCCAATAAATTTTTGCCATTTTTATCACTACTATATATCTTTTTGATTTCTATCATTGCATTTTCTGTAGACTCAATTTGTTCTTTTTTTATCTGTGCCATAATAGAGTCTTGTCTTACCATATAATAATATAAAGGGTCATTTATAAAAGATATAGTTTTAGTATTCAAATAAACTAGTAACAAAAACATCATGTCATCTAAAATTTTTGGAGGATTTTCTAGATTCTTCATATTTTTTAATATCTCTGCTTTATACAATTTATTCCATAATGCTGTATTTATAGATAATATATCTTCAGGATTTTTATCCATATTTATTAATTTACCTTCATATCCAGTCATTTCAGTTGAATATATATGCTCTGTATCAGTATCTACCCTATAAAATCCAGATACTGATATATCTGAATTATTTTTCTTAGCTGCATTATATAATTTTTCTGCATAATCTAAAGTTATATAATCATCTGAATCTGTAAAACCTATGTATTCTCCATTAGCAGCTTTAATACCATCAAATCTTCCTTTCCATACTCCTTCATTTTTTTTGTCTATAATCACAATATTTTTATCGGAATATTTTTCCTTATATTCTTTTAATATAGATAAACAGTCATCTGGAGATCCATCATTTATACAAATTATTTCAATTTCATCTAATGTTTGGTTTACTAATGAATCCATACTCCTTCTTAAATATTTTTCTACCTTATACACTGGAACTATAATACTTACTTTTGGTCTATTTTCCATTTTTTTCTCCTTTTTCTTTGTTATTTGTAAAGCTATAAAAATACTACAAGCTCTAAACATTTTTACTATACATTATCTTTCATCTACATATTTATAGAAGATATCTTAAATATTTTTCTTTTCTTTTTCAGCTATACATATTCTAAAAAAATCTCTAAATTCTTCTGCTTTCTTTTGCCATGTCCATTGCTCAATCTGCTTCAAATTTTCGGCAATTAATTCATTAATACTATCAAGATTATCAATAAACATCTTTACTTTATTCTTTAGACAAACCACACTTCTTTCTTCTAATATATATTTTTGTTGTTTATCTCCTAACACTTCTCTAACAATTCCAACATCTGTCGATATCACAGGTACTCCACAGGCCATTGCTTCTAATATTGGATTGGGTGTTCCTTCATTTATAGATGCACAAATATATAAATCTATTTTTGAGTAATATTCCGGCATTTCATTATGTGGTATATACTTTTCTGCTCTATCTGCACTCATTATTTCAACGTTATACCCTTCATTACTCAATTGATTTATTGCTGGTTTTATTATTGTATGAATTCCTTTATAATCATCATTTTTTTCCGCATCAAATTTACTGTTTCCTACCCAACCAATAATAATCTTTCTATTTTTTATATTTTTAAATCTATCAATATTGATAGGATGAAACATTTTATTATCAACACCATCAGTTATTTCAGTCATTGGCTTATTCAATTCTAATTTGCTATATATATCAAAAAGTTTTTTTGATGAAACCGTATATCTATTTATGTATTTTATTATGTTTTGTGTCATATAAAATTCATCATCTAGATATTTGTGATCATACACTCCAGCCGTAATATACATTTTCTTCATTACATTATTTTTGAATGATTCTACATCACGTCCATAATAACTCAAATACCACTTAACATTATCTCCTTCTAAAAAATTCAAATAACCTCTCCACAAAAAATGTATAATATCACAGTCTGTACAAGCATATAATAAAAGCACAATGTTATCTCCTGGAATATCAGACATATATATTTTTTTTAACTCAAACTCATCACTTAAATCTCTCTCTATATTGTTTGCTATATTGTCAAAAGCCCAACCTCTACTATCAATTATTAATGCAATTTTAGGTCTCTTTTTTCCTTCTTGTTTTACATCATTACTTTCACTTTGAAATCCTAGCTCTTTTTCTCTCTGTTTTAACCAATTTTCTGTAACTTCTGACCAAACACTAAATCCGTGCTTCTTCTTAAAATACATAGCTGATTCATATATAAGTTTATTAGAAAATCTCTTCTTTTCATATTCAAGGTCACTTTCACTTTCTGCTTTTTGATGATCATGTATTAAGCCAAGTTCTCCACAACATCCAATTTTATAACCCTTTCTAAAAATTGAAATTGAAAAGTCAACATCTTCATAACCTATAAACATGCCTTCATCAAATCCACCACATTCCAAGAAACATTCTTTATTTACAACTGAAGCACCACCAAATAAAAATGTTGCAAGACAATCATTTACTTTAGTATTTTCGTCAACTCTCTCTTGCTTATATGTAGATCCACATCCAACATGTATGTTTCCATTGTCATCACTTAAATAAATATTTCCACCAAAAGAATATAAATAATTTCCATCATATCTAAGTAACGGTAAATTTAAAAATTTACATCCTAATTTAGCAATCGATTTTTGTATTTTACTAAACATTTCTTTTATAAAATAAATATCATTATCTAAGAACATTATCCAATCTGTTTCCACATATTTAATTGCAGTATTTCTACCTTTCGCCACACCCAAATTCTGCCCAAATTCACATAATTTATAATTCAAAGGTGTATTATTTAATTCATTTTTTAATTTATTTAGTGATTCCTCATTTGAACCATTATCTGCTATAAGAATTTTTCCCTGAAAATCTTTACATTGATTCTCAATTGATCTTAGCAATTTGATTGTTGCATCTGCTCTATTACATGATAATACAACAATTGTTAGATTTTCTGCGTGAAAGCCAATATTATCATCACTTAACAATCTATGCATATTTGATGTACCGTAATCGAGAATCTCTATTCCATCAACAACTTCTAAATCCATTTCTTTGCCTTTCCAATTGCTTATTTTCTCACAATTTTTCTTAATATTTTGTATATTTTACTATTTTTTATTTTCTTCGAAATTTTAATAGAACGACTATTCTTATATTTCTCTAACTCCTGCAATAATTCTTTACTGTTCTTTTCTATTAATACATATTTATCCCATAATACTCTATATTCATGTTTTATTTGTTCATTTTCATTTCTATAGATATCCAATAATACTTTTGCTCTATCTAACTCATCTTCTTTACTTAAATTTGACATTGTTTTCTTCCTTTCATTTTAACCATAAATATCTTTTTTTCATTTTATCATAAAAAAGAAAAAACACAAGATAATTATTTTAATTCATAAAATTAGCTTATCAAAATAATAGAAAACAATTTATTTTAATAGAAAATTTTCCTAAGGTTAATATCTCATCAACTATTATTAGAGATCATTTAAATGAAAAAAATGGTGATGTTATAAAATATCTAAATCCAAATGTTTTAAAGTATATTATTGATAATAATTTGTATAATATCCGTGATACAAAAAGGTTTATTAAGAAAAAAATATAAAAATTAAAAAATATAGTAAAAAGATTAAAATAAAGTAGAGATATTCTAGCTAATATCTTTCTTTTTCTTTTACTATATTTAAATTAATATGTTATAATTAGTTTGAAAGTGGTGACTTATGAATAAAGAATATAAAAGTGAAGAAGAATTTTTAAAAGATTATGATTCTAGTTGTTTTGAAAAATTATCAATGACATCTGATATTTTAGTATTTAGTG
>JAGBDU010000086.1 GCA_017937285.1 Clostridia bacterium | reverse complement strand
TCTTTTTATTAGATACTTTTCTTAAAGCTTGTTCCTCATTATACATAGAATCACCTTTCCATTATCTATCATAAATATATCATAAATAAATAAAAATGTATAGAAAAAGAAGAGACTATTTTGGAGACTGCTGAAAAAGTAGTTAAAATTAAAACTGATATTTAGAAATAATTTTTCTATTTATCAGTTTTTTTATAATTTTATAAAAATTTGATAAATATAGGCTATTTTCTATCCCATATTTTTATTTTTTTCTTCATTTAATTTAATTATTCGCTTCATATTGGTTAAAAAGAGCGTAGTTGCCCCTTGTATTGTTATCCCAGTTTTTCCACAAGCGTTTGCATTTCCATAATCATGATTATTTTTTAATTCAGCATTTTTAGCTTCTATCTTATACCTTTCTTTGTATAAGATTTTAAATTCTTCTGTTTCCATGTAATCCATGTGTTGGGTGTGGATATCTTTTTTAATTATTACATTATAACTTTTAGTTTTAGAACCTTCTTTGTAACATCCTTCTTTAAATGGGCAATGCTTACATTTTTCTACATCAAAATAATAACTTTCTGCCTTTTCCCCATTTCTGCCAGCACCTTGTATTGCTTTTCTTATTGCCATATGCCCTGCTTTGCATACATACATTCCTGCATCTTTATTATATTCAAAATCATTTTTATTTTTACCATTACCATGTGTTACGGATTTACTTAATTTACTAACATTTTTTATTTTATTTTTTTTACAGTATTCTAAATTTTCTTCTTCTGAGTAGGCTCCATCTCCTATTATTGCTTCTACTTCTATCCCTGCCTTTTCACTTTTTTCTATTAAGCTAACTAATTGTTTTCCATCATGCTTTTCTCCTGTAGTTATTGTAGCACCTGTAATTATTCTTTCTGGTGTCATTGCTAAATGTGTTTTATATCCAAAAAATGATGTATCTGCAGTTTTGTGTCCTACTTTTGCATCTTGGTCTTTTGAATATTCTAATTCTATTTCAGTATCATTCATGGTTTCTTCTAAATAATCTATTTGTTCTTTTATTCCTGGTAAAGCAGTAAATCTTCCATCTTCTTTTACTAATTTTAATAATTCTTTTGTATATTCAATTTGATCTTCTAATAGTCCTGAAGCTTCTTTCTTTTTTGGCATCTTATCATGCATACTTTCATCGATTTTATATACTGATTTTCTAAGTTCTTTTGCTTGCTTTATTAATTCTTCTCTTGGTGATATATGATGAAACATTGCATTTGTATGTGTTGAATCAACTATTAATTTGTTTTTTACTTCTATTAATCCTTTTTCTAAAGCTATTTCAACCGTTTTATTTATTAGCTTATCCATTAAGTTTTCTTCATTATCTTTTAATCTTTCACGTCTAAAAACAGTTAATAAACTTGGATTAATTAACTTTGTTTCTTCTGGATCATAACCTAAAAAATATTTAAATAATAAATCTGTTTCAGTTCTTTCCACTAAACCTCTATCTGATAATTTAAAATACGATTTTAATAGTAAATATTTAAACATTCTTATTACATCTTCACTTGTTCTTCCCATTGTTGATGAATATTTATCCTTTAATTCTTCATATACAAATGAAAAATCTACCATTTCATTTAATTGTTTCCAAAAATTATCTGGTTTAATTAGAATATCATATAATTCTATATGCTTACTAAAATTTAATTCTAATTGTGTATTTTGTTTCAACATAGATATCACCATTATCCTTATATATCTATTATATCAAAACAAAAAGACTACTGATATAGTTTACAGTAATCTTTGTATACTTTTTCAGCAGTCTC
>JAGBDU010000029.1 GCA_017937285.1 Clostridia bacterium | reverse complement strand
CATAGAACCTCACTGCCAGCCAATATTTTAAAGCACATAATTACTAATGTATTAAAACTTTAGCCTGCCGACCAGTAAGGAATGGAATTTTTTATAATATAATCCCTTTGGAACGGCTCACTTTTAGCTGTGAATTGTAACAGTAGATAATGTTTGGTTAAAATGAGCCGTCTTGAGCAGTTGATATATATATATCAACTACCCAAGACTACTCTACAGGCTAAAAGTATTAATAGTAAGTAATTAACATACAAAATTTTATATAATATTGCAAAAGTTATCTATAATTTGGTATAATCATATTATTAATTATGAAAGGAATATTTTACAAATGAATGAAAAAATTACCAAGATTACAAAAATAACATTAAAAATAATAGCTATATTATCAATAGCTATATTTGCTTATTCTTTAACTCCAAAAACATTTCAAAATGATACTTTTTATACAATAAAAATAGGAGAGCATATTGTACAAAACACAGAAAAAATAACCGATTTATTACCTTGGAACAAAGGTTTAGATATGCAAGATCCGTTTTCATTTCATAAAGATTTACCATATACATATCCACATTGGTTATATGATGTAGCAACATATGGAATTTATGCAATGGCAGGGTTTAAAGGTATATACTATGCTACATGTATATTAGCTATTATATTAGGAGTTTTAATATATTCTGTAAATTTGAAATTTACAAAAAATAATATAATATCATATGTAAGTACTATATTATCTTTATATTGTTTAAAAAATTTTATTACGGCTAGAGCTCAATTATTAACATTTATATTATTTGTGTTAACTATATTTGGAATAGAACAATTTTTAAAAACAAAAAAGATACGATATGCAGTTTTATTAATAATTATACCAATAATAATAGCAAATGTGCATTCGGCTGTTTGGCCATTTTACTTTGTATTATACTTACCATATATTGTAGAATATTTAATTTATATAATAGCAACAACGAATTACAGTATATTATTTAAAAAAATTTCATTGTGTTTTAATAGTAAATTTGGAAAAAATAAATTGAGTCCGATACAAGCAGATTTAGAAAAAAATGAAATCAAAAAATTAGAAAAAACGCATGAAGAAAAACTAAAACAAAAATTGGGAAATTTATATAAATTAAAATTAGAAAAAGAAAAAAATATAAAATGGCTTATTTTAATTTTAATAATTTGTGTTTTTACAGGTTTATTAACCCCAATAAAAGATACACCATATACGTATTTAATAAAAACTAATCAAGGAAATACAACTCAAAATATAAGTGAACATCTTCCACTTACATTAATAAATAATAGTAATATGATGGTAATATTAATGATAATATTTGGCGTATTAATATTTACAAAAACGAAGATAAAGTTAAGAGATTTTTTTATGCTAATGGGACTAATTTTATTAAGTTTTATGAGCCAAAGACAAGTTTCGATGTTAGTTTTAATAGGAAATTTTATTGTAGCAAAAATGATTGCTGAATTAGTAAAAAAATCAGATAAAAAAATATTTGATTATTTACGTACAGAGATAATAGCTATTATTATATTAATATGTGTAACTAGTATATTTTCTGTAAAGTATTGCAAATATAAAAAGAATGAGATATATGTATATGAATCATCATATCCTGTACTAGCATCCGATTATTTAATAAATGAGCTTATTCCAAGTATAGGAAAAGAAAATTTAAAATTATATAACGAATATAATTATGGAAGTTATTTATTATTTAGAGGTATACCAGTTTTTATAGATTCTAGAGCAGATTTATACACTCCAGAATTTAATGGAGAAAAAGATGAAAATGATGAATATGTAGGAAGAGATATTTTTACAGATTTTTTAGATATTTCTAGTTTATCTACATATTATGAAAATAAATTTAGTGAATATGGTATAACACATGTAATGACATATTCTAATTCAAAATTAAATTCTTTATTAAAAAAAGATGAAAATTATGCAGTGTTATACGAAGATAGTGATTTTGTTATATATAAAAGGGAAAGTATAATAAAGGTAAATATATGAGTAAAAAAATTAGTTTTATTTTAAGTACTGTAGTATTAGTTATAATAGATCAAATTAGCAAATATCTTATTATAATTAATAAAAATAAGTTACCAAAAGTAATAATAAATAATATTTTAAAAGTTAATTATTGTGAAAATAGAGGAATTGCATTTGGAATAGGAGAAGGAACTGTACAATTAGTTAGTATAATAACTATAGTAATTATAGTTATTATATTAATTGCTATTTATATAAATTATTCAAAAATAGATAATAAAATGTTATTGGGATCTTGTGTGATGATTGCAGGCGGAATTGGAAATTTAATTGATAGAATTTTTAGACTATATGTAGTTGATTTTATAGATTTTAGTGCGTTATTTAATTTTCCAATATTTAATTTTGCAGATATTTGTGTTGTAATTGGAGTTATCATAATAGGGATAGCATATTTAACTATAGATAGAGGTGAAAATATTGAAAAAGATAGTTGTAAAAAATAATGAAAATATAAGATTAGATTCATATATAGTAACTGAAGATAAAGATTTGTCAAGAGCTACAATTCAAAGGCTATCAGAAGAAGGAAATATTTTGGTAAATGGAACAATAAAGAAAAATTCTTACAAAGTAAAAAATGGAGATATAATAGAAATAAATATTCCAGAGATTAAAGAAACAAAATTAGAAGCGCAAGATATTCCAATAGAAATAGTATATGAAGATTCAGATATAATTGTTGTAAATAAGCCAAAAGGACTAGTTGTGCATCCTGCAAATGGAAATCCAGATGGAACATTAGTAAATGCGATAATGAATATTTGTAAAGATTCACTATCAGGAATAGGTGGAGAAAAAAGACCAGGAATTGTACATAGACTTGATAAAGATACATCTGGACTTTTAATAATTGCAAAAAATGATAAATCACATATAAATATGAGTGAACAAATAAAAAATAGAAAAGTTAATAAAAAATATATTGCTTTGGTAAGAGGTGTAATTAAAGAAAATGAAGCAACTATAAATATGCCAATTGCAAGAAGTAAAAAAGATAGAAAAAAAATGGCTGTAGACAAAAATGGTAAAGAAGCCATAACTCATTTTAAAGTTTTAAAAAGATACGATAATTACACATTATTAGAAATAAAAATTGATACAGGAAGAACACATCAAATTAGAGTACATATGTCTGAAATAGGACATCCTGTTATTGGTGATGAAGTATATTCAAATGGAAAAAATGAATTTGAGGTAAAAGGACAAATGCTACATGCAAAAAGCTTGGATTTTACTCATCCAATTACAGGCAAAAAAATGCATTTAGAAGCGGATGTGCCAGATTACTTTAAAAAGGTTATACAGATTTGCGATACAAAACAAGATGAGGTGAAATAAAAAATGTCTGAAATGAGATTACAAAAATTTTTAGCAAATTCAGGAGTTTGTTCAAGAAGAAAAGCAGAAGAATTAATATTGGCTGGTAAAGTAAAAGTAAATGGGAAAGTTGTAAAAGAATTAGGAACAAAAGTAAATTTAAATATAGATGAAATAATATTAGAAAATAAAAAAATAAAATATGTTGAAAAATATAAATATATTTTATTAAATAAACCGGTGGGATATGTAACTACTGTTAAGGATCAATTTGATAGACCAATAGTACTAGATTTGATAAAAAATTGTGATGCAAAATTATTGCCAGTTGGAAGATTAGATATGTATACATCAGGAGCTTTAATTTTAACTAATGATGGAGATTTTATTTATAAAGTTACACATCCCAAAAACGAAATAGAAAAAACATATAATGCAACTGTAAGAGGTATTGTATCAGAAAAAGATGTTGAAGAGCTAAAAAATGGTGTAAAAGTAGATGATTATGTAACAGGAAAAGCTAAAGTAAAAATATTAAAAATCAATAAAGAAAAAAATATATCTAGAATAGAAATTACAATTCACGAGGGAAAAAATAGAGAAGTAAGAAAAATGTGTGAGGCTGTTGGCAAAAAGGTTATAGCTCTGCATAGAACTAAAATTGGAAATATTAATGTAAAAGATTTAAAAATTGGTGAGTGGAGATATTTATCTGATTTAGAGATAAAAAATATATTGACAGATAAATAAATGAATGATTTAATAAATGAAAAGGAGTAAAATGATGGAAGAAAAAAATAAAGCCATAATTGAATCAATTTTATTTTCAACAGGAAGAGAAGTATCTATAAAAGAGCTAGCAATAGTACTAGAAAAAAGTCCAGAAGATGTTATAAAAATTATTAACGAATTAAAAGATGAATATAGCAATGCAAACAGAGGAATAGAAATTATAAAAATTAATGATTCATATCAAATGTGTACAAAAAAAGATTTTTATGAATATATTGCACAAATTTCAGATAAAAAAGGAAAACCAAATTTGTCAAATGCAGCACTAGAAATTATATCTATAATAGCATATAATCCTAATGTAACAAGGGCAGAAATTGAAACAATAAGAGGAGTAAATTGTGATGGGACAATATATAAATTACTAGAATACAATTTAATTGAAGAATCTGGAAAATTAGATGCACCAGGAAGACCAACTACATATGTAACAAGTAACAAATTTTTAAAAATGTTCGGATTATCAAGTTTAGATGAATTACCAGAACTCCCAAAATATAAGTTAGATCAAAATCAACAAATTATTATAGATGAAGATGAAAATTTAAATAGTTAATATAATATGAACAAAAAATCATATATATTATAAATAAATTTATAGGAGGAAAAGAGATGGAAGAAAAAAACATTGAAAAAAAGGATGTAGAAAAAAAGGATGTAGAAAACAAGGATGTAGAAAAAAAATCAATGAATCCTAAAACAAAAAAAATTATTACTTTTTCTGTTATAGGAGGAGTAGCATTAATAGTTTTAGTAATAGTAATTGCTTTAATTGTTGGAATGTTAGGAAAGCCAAGTAAAAGAAAATCAGAAGAACTAGTAAAATCATATTTAAAAGCTGTAGAAGAAGCTGATGGCGATAAATTTGAAAAATTAATTGATACAAGAGGATATATAATTTTCCAAGAAGAAGGCGAGAAAAAATTTGATGCAAAATATAAAGACAAAGATAAATATATCAAAAAATATTTAAAAGATAAAAATTATGACGATATCAGTGATGCAACAGATTCAATAGTATCAAGTTTTAAGAGCAAAAATTCTTATTATTATAGTTCAAAAGAATATACTTTAAAGGAAATGACAAGTGTAAAAAAATCAAATAGAAGCAAGAAAATAGTTGAGATAAAAGCAAAAGTAAAAGTGAAACGTTCATCATCTTCATCATCAGATACAAAAAATTTGAAATTATATGTTATAAAAGTAGATGGAGAATATAAAATAATAGGCGCAGAGTTAGAAAGTTAAGTCTTGTATTAAAAATTGAATATGTCAAAAATAAAAAATATGAATAATAAGCTTTAAGCTGATTATTCATATTTTTTATTATAATTGCTTTTGAATGGCTTATTTTAGCTGTAGATAGTAACATTAAGTTAGTAAAGTCATTTAGTTTTTTCTTTAAAGTATTTACAAAAATCTTTTATAGGGCATATCGAACAATTAGGAGTAGGAGCTTTACATATATTTCTACCATGCCAAACGAATAAGTGATTAATATCCTTAAAATATTTACGAGGAATTAAATTTATTAAGTCTTGCTCTATTTTATGTGGATCGGAGTTGGTTGATAAACCTAATCTATTAGAAATTCTTTTAGCGTGAGTATCTACAGCAATTCCTTGAGGCTTATTAAAAGCATCTAACATAATTACATTAGCTGATTTACGTCCAATTCCGTGGAAGTGTTATTAATTCTTCTATTGATTGAGGAACAATTCCATTATATTTTTCTTGTAAAATTATAGACGTATTTTTTATATTCTTTGCTTTGGTCTTATAAAAACCACAAGGATGAATTATAGATTCTATAATTGAAATATCTAAATTTATAAAATCTTTAGGCTCATTATATTTTTCAAAAAGAGCAGGGGTTGTTTTATTTACTCGTTCATCTGTACATTGTGCAGATAACATAACAGCTATTAATAATTCAAATGGAGTTGTAAAGTCTAAACTACATTTTGCATCAGGATAGTAATTTTTTAGTAAATTTATTAATTCTATTATTTTGTTTTTATTCATAAAAACTCCTTTCTGTTATTTTGTAACATGTTATTGATATACATAATATAATAAAATAAAGGGAGGTAATAAATTATGTTTTGTGCTTTAAAAAAGACTTTGGGAGTTTGTTTAATAGGTGTTGGATTAGGAATATTGTTGGTTTTATTACTTCCTCTTACAGGTTGGCTATTTTCAATAGGTATAACCTTAGCAATACTAGGTTTAATATGGCTTGCAAGTTGAACAAAAAGGGGGAATGGTATAATGACAATAGTAGTAAAAAAAGTTCCTAAATTTTTAAGAGGTTTTGTAAAATTAATATTTGGAATAAAAAGTACATAAAACCTAAAACAAAAAGAAACTAAAAGTTAATTTTAGTTTCTTTTTTTACATATGAAAGCTATTTTGGTAAGCAAATATTTATTTTGACAATTTTAATATTTACTTAAATAATGTAAAAACATTGTATAGCTGTTGTTGTCATTATATAAAATCTTTTTAATTAACCCTTTATTTAATAATAGACGCTGAATATAGAGTTATTAGTTTTTTATAACTTTATATTCAACGCCTATTAGAATATTTAAGCATTTTTTAAATTACGTAAGCATTTTGCGCATACGCATATTTTTTTAGATTCTCCATTAACATCAACTGTTACTGTTCTAAGATTTGGTTTGAAAGTTCTAGAACTTCTTCTACTTACATGTGAACGAGCTATAGAAATTTTATTTCCATATGATTGTGTTTTTTCACAAATTGCACATTTTGCCATAATTTTTGCACCTCCTATATGCGTTAATAAAATTGACTAATTCAAAGTTTATCACATAATTTGAAAAAAAACAAGTATTTTTGAATAATTATGATGAAAAAATCTAACAATATTAAAAAATGTGCCTAATGTCATAAAATTAAAAGTGCTCTTGCATATAAAAAGTTTACTAACAAGTTATAATGAAATATATCTTGTTATATTTATAAGTTGGCTGAATTGATTGACAGATGGCTAAAGGAGTTGAATTTATGCTAATAATATTTATAAGATCAATAATTTTATACATAATTGTATTAATTGTAATGAGATTAATGGGAAAAAGAGAGATAGGACAATTGCAACCATTTGAACTTGCAATTGCAATAATGATTGCAGATTTAGCCTCAGTTCCTATGAGTGAAATTGGAATACCAATAATAAATGGAATAATTCCAATATTAGGACTATTGGTAATGCACCTAATAATTTCATATATAAATCTAAAAAGTATGAAAATGAGACAGCTAATTTGTGGAAAGCCAAGTATTTTAATATATAGAGGCAAAATAAATGAAAGTATGATGCGAAAAGAGCGATTTACGATAAATGAATTACAAGAACGATTAAGAGCAAATAACATAAATGATATAAACGATGTAGAATATGCAATATTAGAAACGAGTGGACAAGTAAGTGTAATAGAAAAGCCAAATAAAAGAACTACGATACCAGAAGATTTTAATATTATGCCAGAATATGAAGGAATATCATATGACTTAGTTATTGATGGAAAAGTAATGTATGAAAATTTAAAAATATTAAACAAAGACTATAATTGGTTAAAAACTGAAGTAAATAAATTTAATATGGAACCAGAAGAAGCATTATTAGTTACAATAAATGGAAAGGGAAGTTTTTTCTGTCAGAAAAAAGAGGTGAAAAAAAACAAATGAAAATGCTAATAAAGAAAGAGTTTATTGTGTGTATAGTTATAGTTGTTGCAATTGTTATTGGAGATATATTTTTACAAAAATATACAAAAGAATCTTTAAATTTAATAAATGAAAAATTGTTTTATATAAAAGAAGATTTAAAAAAAGAAGAAGAATTAAAGAAAGAAGAAATAAATAAAAAAGTGGGAGAAATAAATAAAGAATGGGATAAGAGATTTAATATTTTAACATGTCTTTTAGAGCATAATGAACTAGAAAAAGTAAAAACACAACTTGTATCTATAACGGCAGGATTAGAAATAGATGATAAAGAATATGTATATGAAGAACTAAATAAAACTATATATATATTAGAACATATAAGAGATAAAGAAAGTTTTAGAATAGATAATATTTTTTAAATATATTAATAGAAGATAATCAAAAGAAGAAAATTAAAAAATACAGACGTAAAAAGTATAAAATAAATCAAAAGAAAAAAATAAAAAAATGCAGAAGTAAAAAGTATAAAATAAATACAAAGAAATAGAATGCAAATTAATATATATGCAAAAATGTTACTATTACGAAATTTTAAATAAAAAAACAAAAAAATAATTTCAATGTATCCCAGTAAATAAAAGCAATAGAAAGAATTTAATGCAAATTTTTAAATAAAAAATCAAAAAAAGTGTTGACAATTTTTGGAAAGTCTAGTATACTAAACAAGTCGAAAGGAAATGGGCGCATAGCTCAGCTGGGAGAGCATCTGCCTTACAAGCAGGAGGTCATAGGTTCGAGCCCTATTGCGCCCACCATTTTCTAAAAAAATATTTAGCATAAACTAAATATTTTTTAGTTTATGGCCCGGTAGTTCAGTTGGTTAGAACGCTAGCCTGTCACGCTAGAGGTCGACGGTTCGAGCCCGTTCCGGGTCGCCATACAAATAATAATAGGAAAGTTTATATCTTTCCTATTATTTATATAAGGCTTTATAGCTCAGTTGGTAGAGCAAGGGACTGAAAATCCCTGTGTCCCTGGTTCGATTCCAGGTGAAGCCACCAAACAACAAACAAGAATCGTTATATCAAGGGATATAGCGGTTCTTATTTTATAAAGTTGATATTAAAATATATAAAATTTTTAATACTTTTCATGTATTTAATGTGTAAAAAAGTGTGTCAAAAATTGACTTGCTTTATAGATGATAATCTTTTATTGAAATATACAAGAAATAATCTGGTTGATTTTTTTGTTTACAAAAATTTTAAATAATGAATAAAGAGGAATAAATGGTAATATTAGATAAATTAAAAAGTCTATTTAAAAAAAATCAATATTTGCAATTAAACGAAAAAAATGAAGAATTTAATAGAACTGCACCAATAATAACAATTGACACAATTGAAGCTATTATAAATGACGATGAAGTTTATCAAAAGTTCATTAAGTGTGATAATGTTCAAGAAATATTTTTGTCAAGTGTTACAAAACCTGACTATATAAAGGCTGTGTACGAATATGCTAATTTTATGGAACAAAGAGGTAAACAATTTTCGAAAGAGAATCTAAAGAGAATAAAAAAAATGACTGGGCATAAATTTAAAAATAGTAAATATATAAATAAATCTGTAGAAGGTTATAATTTACAAGATATAGCTTTAGATATTATAAGAGATGAGAATGCCTTTGACTTGTTTGTTAACATGAATGATAATGAAGGAACTTTTTGCGGATTTTCAAAGCTACAAATAGAACAATATATTAAAACAAATCTAGCACAATTTTTTCAAAAATCATTAATTAAGTTAAATGAAGAAAGTAATAAAAGATTAAATATCATAGAAGAAATATACAATATAAAATCAAAAAGTTATACAATAGATTTATCTTTATATGAGCAAATAAATGAAGAATTTGAAAAATCAATAATGCAAGAAATTCCCATAGATTCAGATAAAGAAATTGTAATTGAACAAATATATTGTAATTTAAATAAAATACTTGGATATGACCAAAATTTTTTCTCTATGAATCAAGACTTTTCAAATGATTTTACAAACAAGTTATATAATAAATCATTAAAGGAATGTTCTGAAGATAAAAAAGTAACATGTAAATCATGGGCTGAATTATATACATATTTCTTAAAAAAGAACGGAATAGATGCTTATATAAATCAAAATGGCGAACATAAATATGTAACGATAATAAATGGTTGTAAAATGATAACTGCAGATGCAACTAATTTAACACAATCTAAAATAGATAAAACTAGAATGAGCGATTTAACAAGAGCAAAATTAGGTATAAAACCTGCGGGATTGAAGGTTAGAGATTTAAAAACTAATATTGTAAGTCAAATAGATGTACAATCACAAAAACAATTTACTATAAAATATAATGAATTAAACAATGTTTCTGAACTGATTGAGTTAATAGGCGATAATAGAAATTATAAATCAGAATTATTTGATATTAATAGTAATTCTGATAATAAAAGTATATTACAAGAACTTAGTATTATAAATAACATTCTTAAAGATTCGAAACTTAATCGGAATTGAAAGAATGGATTATCTTTCCAATTTAAGATATATAATTATGAGTGAAGAAGGAAGAAAAAAAACAAGCTTATATTATAGTTTATATACACAAGATGAAAAATTTAATAGAGAAATTGTACCAATATTTTCAATAAATATTGGAGATAGAAAAAATCCAAATTATAAATATTTAACATATGTAGATGAAAAAGGACTAGTACCGATAGCTCAAAGTGAAATTACAAAAAGAATTGAAAATGGAATTTATAATATAATTCCTGGGCAAAGAGAAATTAGAGGAATTGACTATGAAGAAATTAAAAGCACTGAAGCACAATCTAAAAGAGATGAAAACAGAAATTATTTATATGATGAAAGGGATATATTATGATGAGAATAAAAGAGATTAAAGATGTAAATAAACAAAAGATTGCAGAGCTAGAGCTTAAACAGAATAATCAAAATAAAAATGCATATGTAGATTTAGAAAAAGAGTTACTTATTCAAAAGAAGATTGAATTAATCTTAGAAGAGGATGAGGCAATTTTTTTCAAAATACCAATGGAAAGTTCATTAAAAATATTAAGCAAATTAGTAGATGAAAAAGATATAAAAAGAACTTATTTAAATTTAATATCTACAAATGAGTTTAAAGAATTAAAAAATAATTATAAAATATGAAATTTTAGAAATGTTAAAAATATATATTGTATAAAGATAACAAATATGATAAAATAGAATTTACATAATTTAGAGAAGGAGTTAGTAATATGAAATTTTTTGATAAGTTTTATTTAGATAAAGAAAAAGATATTATTGTAAATTTATATAATGAAAATCAAGATGAATTAAAATATATCATAGAAACTCCAAACCATAAAACAGGAAATCTAATCACAAATCTTGCAAGAATATGTGGAGTAAATACTATAAAAAATGAAAATGATATGAAAATAATAACTGGAACAATACCTGCTAGTATAAATTCTGATAATGAAGAAGTATATATTTTTAGATTAGGAGGAATAAAGATTGCAAACATTTATTTAAATGGAAAAATTGAAATTAAAGCACAAATTCCAGCAATAAATAAAACATTAATGTCACAAACAAAAGATTATAAAATAGATGTGAAAAAAACTCTAATCAAAACTTATATTTTGAAAAAAAATAAATTTAGAACAGATTTACATACGCATATACATGCTAACTTAAATTCAGATGATTTAATTGCATTAGGAATTAAACATCAAATAAAATATCCACTATATTACATAAAAAAATTAAATTTAAAACTTTCAGATAAACAAGCAAACGAATTATTTAAACAAAGGTGCCAAATTGAAAAAAAATATGCTTATTGTGATTTACCAGGAAAAAAATTAACTAGAAAAATAGATGATGAAACATATATAAATTTTGCAGACCTAATACTAAATAATCCAAATGATATGGAAGAAAATATAGCAAAAATAAGAAACAGTCTTGTATTAATTAAAGATGGGCAGGCAGTTTTTACTAATTTAGAAAAACTATATATTTATAGATATGTTTTTTCAAAGGGAAAAGAAAGCGAAAATAAAATAACAATAAGAAAAAGTAAAATTGATAAGATTCCAAGCAGAACAATAAAAAACATAATATATAAAATGTTAGAAGATTCAAATAGTGAGAAATATAAAAATAATACTTTACTTCAAGACAAGTTACTTTGGGTAGCTAGAGAGTATAAAAAACAAGGAATTTGTTATGCGGAAATTTCTGTGACATGGATTGTTAGAAAAGGTGAAGAAGGAGCAAAAATTTTAGAAGAGCTACATGAAATATTACCAAAAATAGAAGCAGAAACAGGTGTGAAATTAAGGTTTTTGGGCTCATTAAGTAGAACATTAATGACTAAAGAGCAATTAAAAGAAGGTGTTGATGTTTTAAAAGTAGCAGCTAACAGCCCATACATTGTAGGCAGCGATATTATTGGAGAAGAAATAAATGATATCTGCAATTTTAAGCAAGTAATAAAAGAGCTAGTGGAATTTGCAGTAGAACAAGATAATGGCTTTACAATTCGTATACATGCAGGAGAAAATGATAGTTTAAGAGATAATGTAGTTAAGTCAATAAGATGTATAAAAGAATCTGTTCCCAAAGGAAAAAAGATGCCAAGATGCCGAATAGGTCATGGCTTGTATGGAATAGATTTAGAAACAGAAGATGGTAAAAAAATAGTAGAAGAAATGAAAAAAGATGGAATAATTTTAGAGTTCCAATTAACATCAAATGTACGTTTAAATAATTTAACTAATTTAGAATCACATCCAATAAAAAAATATTTAGCAAATAATGTTAATTGTGTACAAGGTTCAGATGGTTGCGGAATATATGGAACAGATTGTATGGAAGAGCAAATGGCTCTTACTAACTTATTAAATTTAACAGAAGAAGATTTAAATAAAATGAAAAAAGTAGAAGATGACTTAATTACAAAAAATGAAGAATATTTTAAAATAAAAAATGAAAAGTTTAAAGTTTGGTTAAATGGAAGAAATATAAAAGATGCCATTATAGAAGAAGAGCTAAATGAAATAGAAAAAAATAAAAATAGAAAATTTGAAATTGGTCAAAATATAAATGTAGATTCTGCAGAAATTTTAAAAGAGAAAATAGTAAAACTACCAGATGATAAAATACCAGTAATAATTGCAGGGGGAAGTTTTAATGCTCAAGGAAGAGAAACAATTTTAAGTGAAGAAGGTAAAAAAATATTAAAAGAGCTTATAAAAAAATTAGATAACGAAAAAGCATATTTTGTAATAGGCCATAAAATGCAAGGATACGAAAAAGCAATTATTGATATAAGCAAAGAAATAAATAAAAAATTTGAAATAGATGCAATTATACCTAAAAAAGTATCAAAAGAGCTTGCAAACATGTTATTAAAAAAAGAGCTAAATGGGGTTTGCATTTCAACAGAATCGGAAGAACTTGGTATATATAAAAGTTTTAATTATGAAATATTTGAGCGTAGACCTTCAATAGTACTTGCTTTTGACGGAAATTCACCAGTATCAAATTTAGTTCAAGAAGCAAAAAATGGAAAAGCTAAAGCAAAAATTTATATAAATGATGACGTAGAGGCATTAAAAGAAAAAGCTAAATCATTAGAAGGATATGTAACAAAATTTAATATGAAAAACGAAGACATAATTAATAAAATATGTTTAGATAATTCAGATATAACAATTGCCTAAACAAAATAAATATAATAGAATCCTAAAGCTAGATTTTTTAATAATATTTGGGATTCTATTTTTTGTTTTTTATATTTTATGATTTTTGTATAATATAATTACTTTTCCACTACTCTAAAAAAATGGCTGTGAATAGTAACCAATGGTCAACTAAAATATCAACAATTTTTATTAAAAATTATTGTTAAATTATGTGAAATTTGATATAATACAAAAATCAAACTAAATAAAGGAGGAATACAAAATGGCAAAAATACTACAAGACGTATCAAGAACATTTAACGAATTTTTATTATTACCAAATCTAACAGATGAAAGATGTATACCAAGCAATGTAAGTTTAAAAACACCACTTGTAAAATTTAAAAAAGGTGAAGAGCCAAAATATTCAGAGAACATCCCATTTGTGTCTGCTATAATGCAAGCCGTTTCAGGAGAAAAGATGGCTATTGCTTTGGCGCGCGAAGGTGGATGTTCTTTTATTTATGGATCACAATCAATAGAAGATGAAGCAGAAATGGTTAGAAAAGTAAAAAAACACAAAGCAGGATTCATAGATAGTGATTCAAATGTAAAAAGTGGAACACCATTAAAAGATGTAATTGCACTAGTAGAAAGAACAGGCCATTCAACAGTAACTATTACAGAAGACGGAACAAGTAATGGAAAATTTTTAGGTCTAGTCACAGATAAAGATTATAGAATTTCTAGAGCAAATTTAGATGATTCAATTGATAATTTTATGACCCCAAGATCAAAAATAGTTTGTGCAAAAAAAGGAATAAGCTTAGCAGAAGCAAATGATATAATATGGGAACACAAAATTAGCTGTTTGCCAATATTAGATGAT
The DNA here is from genome assembly GCA_017937285.1 of Clostridia bacterium. Taxonomy (GTDB): domain Bacteria; phylum Bacillota; class Clostridia; order TANB77; family CAG-508; genus CAG-492. Next base: position 54,065 of record JAGBDU010000029.1, on the reverse strand, counting down.
AACGATAATTTAGAACATTTAGTATTCAGAAAAGATTATGAAGAAAGAAAAAATAATCCAGATTCATTATTAGATGAAAACAAGAGATACATAGTAGGAGCAGGAATAAACACAAGAGATTATGAACAAAGAATACCAGCATTAGTAGAAGCCGGAGTTGATTTACTTTGCATGGATTCATCAGATGGATATTCAGTATGGCAAAAAAATACTATAGACTGGGTAAGAGCTCACTATGGAGATGATGTAAAAATTGGAGCTGGAAATGTAGTAGACAAAGAAGGGTTTTACTATTTAGCAGAAGCAGGAGCAGACTTCATAAAAGTTGGAGTTGGAGGAGGCTCAATTTGTATAACTCGTGAGACCAAAGGAATTGGACGTGGACAAGCCAGTAGCCTAATTGATGTTGTAGAAGCAAGAAACGAATATTTCGAAAGAACCGGTATATATATTCCAATTTGTTCAGATGGTGGAATAGTGCATGACTATCACATTACATTAGCATTAGCAATGGGAGCAGATTTTGTAATGATGGGCAGATACTTTGCTCGTTTTGACGAGAGCCCAACAAGAAAAGTAAAAATTGGAGGAAACTTTGTTAAAGAGTATTGGGGAGAAGGCTCAAACCGTGCAAGAAACTGGCAAAGATATGACCTAGGAGAAGTAGGAAAAAATAAATTAAGTTTTGAAGAAGGAGTCGATTCATATATTCCATATGCAGGACCACTTAAAGATAATTTAGCTGTAACAGTTGCTAAAATAAAATCAACAATGTGTAACTGTGGTGCTATTTCAATACCAGAATTCCATGAAAAAGCAAGATTAACAATGGTTTCAAATATTAGTATAAAAGAAGGTAGTGCACATGATGTTATGTTAAAAGAAGTAACAACTCAAGATTAATATATAGTATATTGAAATTATAGTAAAAAAGGAGAAGAAGATAAAATGTTATTAGAAAAATATAAAAATAAAAAAGTAAAATTATTAATTAGCTCTGATTCTGGAACAGGAATAAGCGATGGTCATTTACCTAAAGAAAGTAGTATAACATCAATAATAGTTGCAATCGGAGAAATAATAGATTGGGATGAAGAATTAATTGAGCTTAGTAATGTGAAAATGATTCGTATGAATTTATTTTCAATATCTGGCATTCAACATCCAACTTCATTTACTGCAGAACATGAAAATCCAATAGGAACAGAAGAGTTTGATACAATTTTAGTAAATAAAAATAAAATTATTACTTATTCAATAATGAAGTAATAATCGAAAGGATAAAAAATGAACAATAAAGAATTAATTTTAATAATAGATTTCTATGGTCAATACAATCAATTAATAGCAAGACGTGTACGTGAATGTAATGTATATTCAGAAATAGTGCCATTTAGTACATCCATAGAAAAAATAAAAGAAAAAAATCCAAAGGGAATAATATTCACAGGAGGTCCTGCAAGTGTATATGCAGACAATAGCCCTAAATGTAGCGAAGAAATATTCAATTTAGGAGTTCCTGTTTTGGGGATTTGCTATGGAATGCAATTAATGACACATATGCTTGGAGGAAAAGTTCAAAAAGCAGATAAAAGAGAATATGGTGTAACAAATGTAAAAATAAATAATACATCAAAATTATTTAATGGTTTTGATAATAACAATGACTGCTTAATGAGTCATACAGATTTTGTAGAAGCTCTTCCAGAAGGATTCGAAAATATAGGGTCAACATCACATTGTCCAAATGCAGCGATGCAAAATACTAAAAAGAACTTTTATGGAATTCAATTCCATCCAGAAGTAAATCATACAAATAAAGGAACAGAAATAATAAAAAATTTCATATATAATATTTGTGGATGTTCTGGAACATGGAAGATGAGCTCTTTTGCAGAAGAAACTGTAAAGGCTATAAAAGAAAAAATAGGAAATAAAAAAGCACTATGTGCATTATCTGGTGGAGTAGATTCATCTGTTGCAGCAGCTTTAATAAATAAAGCAATTGGAAAAAATTTAACTTGTATTTTTGTTGATCATGGATTACTTAGAAAAAACGAAGCGGAAGAAGTAGAAGAAGTGTTTACTAAAAATTTTGATGTAAACTTCGTTAGAGTTGATGCAAAAGATAGATTCCTAGGAAAACTTGCAGGAGTATCAGATCCAGAGCAAAAAAGAAAAATAATAGGAGAAGAATTTATTCGTGTATTTGAAGAAGAAGCTAAAAAAATAGGAACAGTAGATTATCTAGTACAAGGAACAATATATCCAGATGTAATAGAAAGTGGAGTTGGAGCTGGAGCAAAAATAAAAAGCCATCACAATGTAGGAGGACTTCCAGACTATGTAGACTTTAAAGAAATAATAGAGCCACTAAGAGATTTATTTAAAGATGAAGTAAGAAAAGTAGGTTTAGAGCTAGGTCTTCCAGAATTTTTAGTATATCGTCAACCATTCCCAGGACCAGGACTTGCAATTCGTGTAATTGGTGATATTACTGAGAATAAGTTAAATATATTAAAAAATGCAGATTATATATTCAGAGAAGAAATTGCAAATGCAAAATTAGATAGAGCTATAAATCAATATTTTGCAGTATTAACAAATATAAAAAGCGTAGGTGTAATGGGAGATGAAAGAACATACGATTACACAATAGCACTAAGAGCTGTAACAACATCAGATTTTATGACAGCAGAATGGACAAAAATTCCATATGAAATATTGGAAAAGGTTTCAAGCAGAATAGTAAATGAAGTAAAACATGTAAATCGTGTTGTTTATGATATAACAGGAAAACCCCCAGCTACTATTGAATGGGAATAAGAAACAATTAAATTTAATAACAATAAAAAGTCCTTCTACAATACGTAGGAAGGACTTTTTATTGAAGTGAGAACAATTAACGAGCTGTAAAATTATTATGAAATATAATTTAACCCGTTATTCTTTCTTCTATGAGCGTGATGAAGTAACAATTATCTCGTCACAAAAATATGACCCCGATTTATGATATTTAATCGGAAATCTTATTTTTGATGATAATTGCTCCAGTTTTTCTCGGCCATCATAAGGAGAGGAAAATTTTTCCAGCGTATGCCAGTTTGATTCTGATAGCTGAAATTTTCCTGTATCTGGATTACGAGATAAAAAGGTTACATACACCGAAGTTTGCGTAAGAGGAGCATATCCAAAATGCAAAATATGCAGTTTCACATTTTTGGCATCTGGATACTTTTGAGATACCTCTGTCCGCAACTTTTTGTAAATGTTTTTCAAATTTTCCATTTTCATTCTTTTTCGCTCCTTTTTCTTTCGAGTAGTTGTAAGAAAAATCCTTACTTTGTTATTGTCATAAATTATAATATGAAGTACATATTAATTCAGACAAATAAACTACAGATAAAACTGTAATTTTAATATACCATACTTAACATAAAATGTCAAATTTTTGAATAGAGATGACCATATAATTATGGTAAGCACATATTTTATCTAATATATCTTAATTTAATAATATTGTTGGAGGCGAGTTATTGTATTTTATGAAAAAATTTAATTTAGGAATCGTTCCCAAAATATATTGAAAAATTTACTTTTAATGATATAATATCCATAGATAAAAATATAACTATATTCTATCTAACATTAATACCTTTGAAAGGTGGAAAAAATTATGATTAAATTTACAAAAATGCATGGGCTAGGAAATGATTATGTTTATATTGATTGTACAGCTAAAACTGGGCAAAAAATAGAGCACGAATCTGACCTAGCTAAATTTGTCAGTGACAGACACTTCGGAGTTGGTTCAGATGGACTAATTCTAATATGCGATAGCGATATTGCAGATTTTAAAATGAGAATGTTTAACTACGATGGTAGTGAAGCAGAAATGTGTGGAAATGGAATAAGATGTGTAGGAAAATTTGTATATGATAAAGGTTTAACAAATAAAAATCCTATCACAGTAGAAACTTTAGCAGGAATTAAAGTTTTAAACTTTAATATCAAAGATGGAAAAGTAGAAACAGTAAAAGTAGATATGGGAGAACCAATATTGGCTCCAGAAAAAATTCCTGTAGTATCAGATGAAAAAATAGTAAAAAATTTAAATTTAAAAGCATTAGACAAAGAATTTAAATTTACATCTGTATCAATGGGAAATCCACATGCAATAACAATAGTAGAAAATGTAGAGGAGTTTGATATAAATAAATATGGTCCAATCTTAGAATGTGATAAGCATTTTCCAAAAAAAGCAAACATAGAATTTATAGAATTAGTAGATAAAAACAAAATAAAAATGAGAGTATGGGAAAGAGGAGCAGGAGAAACTCTAGCCTGTGGAACAGGAGCATGTGCATCACTAGTTGCATGTAATTTAAATGGATATACAGAAAAGCGAGCAACTGTAGAACTATTAGGTGGAAGTTTGCAAATAGAATGGAGCAAAAAAGACAATCACGTATATATGACAGGACCTGCGACAACTGTATTTGAAGGGGAAATGGGGACGGTTCTCTTTTCCCAGTTTGTGGAAAAAGGGACACTCTCTAAATCCATAGGAGGAAACAATAATGCCGAACTTTAAAGGACGTTTATAAAGTTCACTGAAAGGAGATTATTTATGATAAAAATAAATGAAAATTTTTTAGATTTACAAGATAGCTACTTATTTTCAACTATTGCAAAAAAAGTAGCAAAATTTCAAGAAGAATATCCAGATAAAAAAGTAATAAAACTAGGAATTGGTGATGTAACACTTCCACTTGCAAATGCATGTGTAGAAGCAATGAAAAAAGCAGCAGACGATTTATCAAAAAAAGAATCTTTTATGGGATATGGACCAGAGCAAGGATATGATTTTTTAAGAGAAAAAATAGTAGAAGTAGATTTTAAATCAAGAGGAATAGATATAGAAAAAGATGAAATATTTGTATCAGATGGAGCAAAATGTGATACAGGAAATATTGTAGATATATTTGCAAAAAACAATAAAGTAGCAATAACAGACCCAGTTTATCCAGTATATCTAGATACAAATACTATGTCTGGAAGATCAGGAAAATTTAATTCCAAAACAGGAAAATATGAAAATATAATCTATATGCCATGTACTTCAGAAAATAATTTTGAACCAAGTTTTCCATCAGAAGTACCAGATATGATATATTTATGTTTACCGAATAATCCAACAGGAACAGTGCTAACAAAAGAGCAGTTAGCAAAATGGGTAGAATATGCTAAGAAAAACAAATCAATAATTTTATTTGATAGTGCATATGAAGCATTTATAACAGATCCAAATGTACCACATAGCATTTATGAAATCGAAGGTGCAAAAGAAGTTGCAATAGAATTTAGAAGTTTTTCAAAAACAGCAGGATTTACAGGCGTAAGATGTGGATATACAGTGATTCCAAAAGCTTTAAAAGGATATACTGAATCTGGAGAAGAGGTAACTTTGAATAAATTATGGAATAGAAGACAATGTACAAAATTTAATGGAGCCTCTTATATAACACAAAGAGGAGCAGAAGCTATTTATACAGAAGAAGGAAGAAAACAAATAAAAGAAAATATAACATATTATCAAGAAAATGCTAAAATAATAAGAACAGGTTTACAAGAAGTAGGTTTTACAGTATATGGAGGAGTAAATGCACCATATATTTGGCTAAAACTACCAAATGGTGTTAAATCTTGGGATTTCTTTGATAAATTATTAAATGAAGTAGCAGTGGTAGGAACTCCAGGTGTTGGATTTGGTCCTAGTGGAGAAGGTTATTTTAGATTAACTGCTTTTGGAAGCAAAGAAAATACTATAGAAGCTATGGAGAGAATAAAAAAAATAAACGTATGAATTAACAATATGTAAAATGAAAGAAATTTATACACTATTTTTAAATAACGATAAAAAAGCTAAGATATATTAAAAATATTTTAGCTTTTTTATTTATTTACAGAGCCATTCAAATTTTTACATAAATAATTTTCTGAATTTTATATATTAGAAATATATAAGAAAACTATTCTTAGAAATTTTTATTGCAAACCGCCAGAGTATTAGCTATAATGTAAATAGAAAATATATTTTGGTTTTACTCATTTAAAATCAAAAATAAAGGGGATTTGTATTATGAAAGTTGAACTAACATTAAAAGAAAAAATTGGACAAATGATAATAGTAGGAATGAACGGGAAAAAAATAGATGAAAGAATAAAAAATTTAATTTTAAATTACAAAATTGGAGGCATTATTTTATACAGAAAAAATTTTAAAAATTATGAAGAAATGGTAAAATTAATTTCAGAGATAAAACAACTAAATTCTAAAAATAAAGTACCTTTATTTATTGCAATTGATCAAGAAGGTGGTAGAGTAAATAGAATGCCACCCGAGATAAATAATATAAAGAGTGCGTACAGATTGGCTAAAACGGAGAACTTAAATATTATTAAGGAAACCGGAGACATAACAGGTGAAATGTTACAAAAAAGTGGATATAATATGAATTTTTCTCCAGTACTAGATATATTAAGTAAAAATACATCGAAGGGTATTGGAAATAGATGTTTTGGCGAAAATGCTGAAGATGTTTCTACATATGGATTGGAAATTATGAAGCAATTACAAAAACATAAAGTAATTTCAGTTGTTAAGCACTTTCCCGGACAGGGAGCAGCAAAATTAGATTCTCATTTTTTGTTACCAAGTATCAAAAAGATTGAAGATGAAGCGGTAGAGCCATTTAAAGATGCAATAAAAGAGAATGTTGATGCTATAATGGTTGGTCATATGATTATAAAAAGTGTAAGTAAATTATATCCAGCTTCATTATCTAAAAAAATGGTAAAAATAATAAGAAGAAAATATAAATTTAGAGGACTAATTATTACAGATGATTTAAAGATGAAATCAATTAGATATTTTTATGGAACTAAAAGGGCTGTAAAAAAAGCTTTTTTGGCTGGAAATGATATTATAATGTTTAGATTCAATAAAAAAGATGAAATAAATGCAATTGAAAATATTATAAAATTAGTAGAAAAAGGTAAGTTAAAAAACAGTAGAATTAATAATAGTGTTAATAGAATTTTAAATATAAAAGAAAAATATGAAATAAGTGATACAAAAGAAATTGAAAAGATTAATATAGATGAAATTAATAACAGAATTGATATTGTTAATACTTTTGTAACTGATGAGGAGCAGAAGTATTTGCAAGATTAAAATAATTTGATTTTAAATGATAGTATTAAGATTGTAAATAATATGAAGAGCGTATTTTAACTATGCTCTTGTTTTTTTTATACTAATAAAAGTGAAGGTCACTAGAGTATCTATAATTAGTTTTACAGAATAGTTTGAAGTATTAAAAGTATCATATTTTTTTATACAGATTATTTAAGAGTTAATGAAATATAGTTACTGTTTTTTATTGTGATTAATACACAACATAATATGAACGACTGGCTAAACATTATTAAAATATATATAAAATCCAAAAAACATCAAAAAATCAATTGACACACCGCCAATATTAGTATATAATAGAAAAGCATGTAAGATTAGCGATGAAGTAGGATGTGGCTACAACCTTTGAAATAGTAAGGTTGGAGGGAACTCCTATGGAGCATGTCGTGGCTTAGACCAGGCGGTAAGTTATTTAAATATAAGCACTTATCCCAAGAAAAATCATGCAAAAACTTGGGCTTATATATTAGGTGTTAATGAAACACCAGGGTGCGTTTATAACTTCCGACTAATAATTTAAAATTTTAAGGAGGGAAAATTTACATGGCAACAGTAACAGGAAATGCGGTAGCAAGCGAAAAAATCAGAATAAGATTAAAAGCTTATGATCATGTAGTTTTAGAACAGTCTGCTGAAAAAATAGTAGATACTGCTAAAAAAACAGGAGCAAAGGTTTCAGGTCCTATTCCACTACCAACAGAAAAGGAAATCATAACAATATTACGTTCTCCACACAAACACAAAGACTCAAGAGAGCAATTTGAAATGAGAACACACAAAAGAGTTATTGATATTCTTTATCCAACACAAAAAACTGTAGATAGTCTAATGAAAATAGACTTACCAGCAGGTGTTGATATAGAAATCAAATTATAATTTAAATTATTTAGGAAGGTCTCTATAAGACCAAGCTGATATACTATTAAATAAAAAATAGAAAATAAAATATCAGCCAATAGTATTAGGAGGAAAAAAATGAAAACTTTAATAGGTAAAAAAGTTGGAATGACTCAAATATTTGATGAAAAAGGAAGAGTAATTCCAGTAACAGTAATCGAAGCTGGACCTTGTGTAATATCACAAGTTAAATCAGTAGAAACAGATGGATACAATGCTATTCAATTAGGATTCGGAGAAGTAAAAGAATCAAAATTAAACAAACCAGAAAAAGGACATTTTGCAAAAGCAAATATAGCTCCAAAAAAACATTTAAGAGAATTTAGAGTAGATTCAGTAGAAGGAATTACTGTTGGAACAGAATTAACAGTAAATGTATTTGCTGAAGGAGATAGATTAGACATCCAAGGAACATCAAAAGGAAAAGGTTTCCAAGGTGTTATCAAACGTCATGGACAACACAGAGGACCAATGGGACATGGATCTATGTATCATAGAAGACCAGGTTCAATGGGACCAACATCAACTCCAGGTAGAGTATTTAAAGGTAAAAAATTACCAGGACATATGGGAAGAGTTACTGTAACAATACAAAACTTAGATGTTGTTAAAGTTGATAATGACAAAAACGTTGTATTAGTAAAAGGTAGTGTACCTGGACCAAAAGGTGCAATATTAAAATTAAAAACAAGTGTAAAAGCATAAGGAAGGAGGAAATGAAATGCCAAGTATAGATGTATACAATATTGAAGGTAAAAAAGTTAATACAGTTAACTTAAAAGAAGAAATATTTGGAATAGAGCCAAATGAAGCTGTTGTACACAGTGTATTAGTTAATTATTTAGCTAATCAAAGACAAGGAACACAAAGTACAAAAACAAGAGCAGAAGTTCGTGGTGGTGGAAGAAAACCATGGAGACAAAAAGGAACTGGTAGAGCAAGACAAGGAAGTATCAGAGCTCCACAATGGATTAAAGGTGGTATAGCTTTAGGACCAAAACCTCGTTCATATGCTTACACAGTAAACAAAAAAGAAAGAAGATTAGCTATTAAATCTGTTTTAAGTTCAAAAGTATTAGAAAACGAATTAGTAGTTGTAGATGCTTTAGATTTAAAAGAAATCAAAACAAATGCTATGGTTAAAGCTTTAAATAATTTAAAAGTTGAAGGAAAAACATTAATATTATTACCAGAAAAGAACGAAACAGTTCAAAAATCTGCAAGAAATATTGAAAATGTTAAAACAACTTTAGTTAATACAATTAATGTATATGATTTATTAAAATACAATAAATTAGTTGTAACATTAGATACAGTTAAAAAATTAGAGGAGGTGTACGCATAATGATGCCAGAAGATATAATAATAGAGCCAGTTATTACTGAAAAAAGTAATGATGAACTTCAAGGTGGAAAGTATACTTTCAAAGTAAGCAAAAAAGCTACAAAAGTTGCTATAGCAAGAGCTGTAGAAAATTTATTTGATGTTAGAGTTTTAAAAGTTAACACTGTAACAGTTAGAGGAAAACAAAAAAGAGTTGGAAGATCAATCGGAAAAACTTCTGATTGGAAAAAAGCTATAGTTACTATAGATACAGATCCACAAGCTAAAACATATTTAACAAAAGGTGGAAAATCTAAAAAAGTTTCTAAATCAATTAAAAACTCAATTGATGCTTACGGAATTTAATATATATAAATATCGAGAATTAACTCGGATAATAAAAAATATCTGCAAATGGAGCAGGAAAAAATCCATTAAATAATAAATAAAGGAGAGAATAAAAAATGGGAATGAAACATTTTAATCCAACAACTCCATCACTAAGAAATATGACAGTTTCTACATTTGATGAAATAACAAAAAAGACTCCTGAAAAATCTTTATTAACAACAAAAAAGAAACATTCAGGAAGAAACTCATATGGTAGAATAACTGTACGTCACCAAGGTGGAGGAAACAGACAAAAATATAGAATAGTAGATTTTAAGAGAAGAAAAGATGATATGGTAGCAACTGTAATAGGAATCGAATACGATCCAAACAGAAGTGCAAACATAGCATTAATCGAATATGAAGATGGAGAAAGAGCTTACATCTTAGCTCCAATCGGATTAACAGATGGAAATAAAGTAGTATCTGGAGAAAAAGCAGATATCAAACCAGGAAACTGCATGAAAATTGAAAACATACCAGTTGGTACAATGATTCATAATATCGAATTAAATCCTGGACAAGGTGGAAAACTAGTTAGAGCAGCTGGACAAGAAGCACAATTAATGGCTAAAGAAGGTAAATATGCTCATGTTAGACTTCCATCAGGAGAAATGAGATTAGTTATGGCTAGATGTAGAGCTACAATAGGAACTATTGGTAACTCTGATCATGAAAATGTTAAAATCGGTAAAGCTGGAAAAACAAGACATATGGGTATCAGACCAACAGTTAGAGGATCAGTTATGAACCCATGTGATCACCCTCATGGTGGTGGTGAAGGTAGAGCTCCAGTAGGACACAGTGGTCCAATGACACCTTGGGGTAAACCAGCACTTGGATATAAGACAAGAAAACGTAACAAACAATCAAATAAATTCATAGTTAAGAGAAGAAAATAATTTTTAATAAAATAGAACGAAAACTTAAGTATTAAAATATAAAAATTAAGGAGGGAAATTTTAATATGTCAAGATCAAGCAAAAAAATGCCTTATGTTTCTCCAAAGCTATTAGCTAGAATAGAGAAAATGAACGAAACTGGCGAAAAAGAAGTTTTAAAAACATGGTCAAGAGCTTCTACTATATATCCACAAATGGTTGGACATACAATAGCTGTTCATGATGGTAGAAAACATGTACCAGTTTATTTAACTGAAGAAATGATAGGACATAAATTAGGAGAATTTGCTCCTACAAGAACATTCAAAGGTCACGCAGGAGACAAAACAACTAAAAAATAAAAAAAGTTCTTAAAATAATAAGGAGGTAAATAAAGTGGAAGAAAAGCAAGAAATGATTCCAGAAGCAGTAGCAACTCTTAAAAATGCTAGAATTTCAGCTAGAAAAGTTAAAATAGTAGCAGATTTAATAAGAGGTAAAGATGCTAAAGAAGCTTTAGCAATAGTAAAATTTACGCCAAAAGCTTCATCTGAAGTAATAGAAAAATTATTAAAATCAGCTATAGCAAATGCTGAAAATAACCATGGTATGAAATCTAATAACTTATACGTATCTGAAATATTTGCAAATCAAGGTCCAACAATGAAAAGAATTAGACCAGCAGCAAAAGGTTCAGCAGTAAGAATTAGAAAAAGAACAAGCCATATAACAATAAAATTAAGAGAAAGAGCATAAGAAAGGAGGAGTTATTAAAATGGGACAAAAAATGGATCCACATGGATTAAGAGTTGGTGTTATCAAAGATTGGAGTTCAAAATGGTATGCTGATTCAAAGAATTTTGCTGATTATCTTGTAGAAGATAACAAAATTCGTAAATATATAAAAAAGAAATTATATGTTAGCGGAATTTCAAAAATAGAAATTGAAAGAACTGCTAAATTTGTTAAAATAAATGTTTTTACAGCTAAACCAGGATTAGTAATCGGAAAAGGTGGAAATTTAGCTGAAACTTTAAAAGCAGAATTACAAAAAATGATTAATAAAGATGTTAACTTAAACATCGTAGAGGTAAAAAATGCTGATATGGATGCACAATTAGTTGCTGAAAATATAGCAGGACAATTAGAAAGAAGAATTTCATTCAGAAGAGCAATGAAACAATGTATGCAAAAAACTATGAAATCAGGTGCTTTAGGAATTAAAACTGCAGTATCTGGAAGATTAGGTGGAGCAGATATGGCTAGAACTGAATTCTATAAAGATGGTACAATACCACTTCAAACTTTAAGAGCAGATATCGATTATGGATTTGCAGAAGCTGATACAACTTATGGAAAAATAGGTGTAAAAGTTTGGATATATAAAGGAGAAGTTCTTCCAACTAAAAAAGATAAAGTGGAAGGAGGAGAAAAATAATGCCATTAATGCCAAAAAGAACTAAATATAGAAAATTACAAAAAGGTAGAATGAGAGGAAAAGCTACTAGAGGTAATAAAGTAACAGATGGAGAATATGGTTTACAAGCAGTAGGTGCAGCATTAATAACTTCTAATCAAATAGAAGCAGCTCGTATTGCTATGACTCGTTACACTAAAAGAGGTGGTAAAGTTTGGATAAAAATATTCCCAGACAAACCAATAACAAATAAAGGTATCGGAACTCGTATGGGTAAAGGTAAAGGTGCTGTTACTTACTGGGTTGCAGTTGTAAAACCAGGAAGAGTAATGTTCGAAATAGCAGGCGTATCTGAAGAAGTAGCAAGAGAAGCTTTAAGATTAGCTGCAAACAAACTATCTGTTAAATGTAAATTTGTAAAAAAAGAAACTGAAATAGGTGGTGATGTAGATGAAGATAAATAAAATAAAAGAAATGTCTTCACCAGATTTAGAAAAAGAATTAGGAGAATTAAAATCAGAGCTATTTAAATTAAGATTTACAAAAAAATCAAATGGTTTAGATAATCCTATGAAAATTAAAGAAGTGAAAAAAGACATTGCTAGAATAAAAACAATATTAAATGAAAGAAAATTAAATGAAGCAAAATAATTGCAAACAATTCAAATATTGAAGGAAGGAGATCGTTCGAATGGAAGAAAGAAATCTTCGTAAAGTTATGATTGGTACAGTTGTTTCAAACAAAATGGACAAAACAGTTGTTGTTGCAGTTGAAACAAGTGAAAAACATAAAATATATGGAAAAGTTCAAAAAAGAACTTATAAATTAAAAGCTCATGACGAAAAGAATGAGTGCCAAGAAGGCGATAAAGTTAAAGTTATGGAAACAAGACCTCTATCAAAAGATAAAAGATGGAGAGTTGTAGAAATAGTTGAAAAAGCTGTTATAAAATAACTTTATCTAAAAATTAATGAATTACAAAATGTAACAAAATCAAAATAAATTTTGGTTTAAAGGAGGGAAAATTCAAATGGTACAACAACAAACTATATTAAAAGTTGCTGATAACACAGGAGCAAAAGAAATTATGTGTATTAGATGTTTAGGTGGTTCTTACAGAAAATATGCAAGAGTTGGTGATGTTATAGTTGCATCTGTAAAAACAGCTGCTCCAGGTGGTATGGTAAAAAAAGGTGATGTAGTTAAAGCAGTTGTAGTTAGAACTAAAAAGCCTACAAGAAGAGCTGATGGTTCATACATAAGATTTGATGAAAATGCTGCTGTAATAATAAAAGAAGATGGTAATCCAAAAGGAACTCGTATATTTGGACCTATCGCAAGAGAGTTAAGAGAAAAAAATTACATGAAAATATTATCTTTAGCTCCAGAAGTTTTATAATAATTAAACAAAAACTAAAAATAGAAAATAATAATAGAGGAGGCGAAATCCTAAATGCTAAAAGTAAAAAAAGGTGATACAGTTAAAGTTTTATCAGGAAATGATAAAGGTAAAACTGGAGAAGTTTTAGAAGTTATACCAAAAACACAAAAAATAATCGTAAAAGGTATAAATATAAAGAAAAAACACATGAAACCTAGAAGACAAGGTGAAGAAGGTGGAATTATATCAATGGAATTTCCAATTCATATGAGTAAAGTAAATGTAGTTTGCCCAAAATGCGGAAAAGCTGTAAGAGTTGGATTTAAAATTGATAAAGACAATAAAGTTCGTGTTTGTAAATCATGTGGTGCAACAATAAAATAATCGTAGAAAGGAGGATAAATATAAATTATGGAAATTTTAAAAGAACAATATAAAAACGAAGTAATTCCAGCAATGATGAAAAAATTCAATTATAAATCAGTAATGGAAGTTCCAAAATTAGATAAAATAGTTATTAATATAGGTTTAGGAGACACAAAAGAAAATCCTAAATCATTAGAAAATGCAATAAAAGATTTAAGCGAAATAACAGGTCAAAAACCAATCGTTACAAAATCTAAAAAAGCTATAGCAGCTTTTAAATTAAGAGCTAATGTAGATGTAGGTTGTAAAGTTACATTAAGAAGTGGAAAAATGTATGATTTTGCATACAAACTATTTAATGTAGCACTTCCTAGAGTAAGAGATTTTAGAGGAGTATCTGCTAATTCTTTCGATGGAAGAGGTAATTATTCAATGGGTATTAAAGAGCAATTAATATTCCCAGAAATCGAATATGATAAAATTGATAAAATAAGAGGTATGGATATAATATTCGTAACTACTGCTAAATCAGATGAGGAAGCAAAAGAATTATTAAGTCTATTAGGTATGCCTTTTAAAAAGTAATTATAAAGCTAGGTTTCTTAAATAATAGTTAAGAAGAAAGGAGAAATTCATGGCTAAAAAATCTTTAAAAGTTAAACAACAAAAAAAGCAAAAATACGCAACAAGAGAATATAATAGATGCAAAATATGTGGAAGACCACATGCATATATCAGAAAATTTGGAATTTGCCGTGTATGCTTTAGAGAATTAGCACATAAAGGTGAAATACCAGGTGTAAAAAAAGCAAGTTGGTAGAATTTATATAAATATAAAACATTAAAAGGAGGGATAAAGTTGAATACTACTGATCCAATAGCAGATATGCTAACAAGAATAAGAAACGCAAACAGTTCAAAACATAAAACAGTAGATATTCCTGCTTCAAATATGAAATTAGCAATAGCTGAAATTCTATTTAAAGAAGGATATATAAAATCTTTTGAAGAAATAAAAGTTGAAAATAATCAAGGAATTATAAGAGTAACTTTAAAATATGATGAAAAAGGTGCAAGAGTTATAGATGGATTAAAAAGAATTAGTAAACCAGGATTAAGAGTATATGCATCAAAAGATGAATTACCAAAAGTTTTAAATGGTTTAGGAATAGCTTTAATATCTACATCTAAAGGAATAAAAACAGACAAAGAAGCAAGACAAGAAGGATTAGGCGGAGAAGTATTAGCTTATGTTTGGTAATAAAAGCACAAAATAAATTTTAAGGAGGGAAATCAGATGTCTAGAATAGGAAATAAACCTATTACAGTTCCAGCAGGTGTTGAAGTAAAAATTGATGGACAACATATTACTGTAAAAGGACCAAAAGGAACATTAGAAAGAGATATTCATAAAAATATGTCTGTAACTATGGACGGAAATGTTATTACAGTATCAAGACCAAATGATGAAGCTGAAAACAGAAGTTTACATGGATTAACAAGAACTTTAATTAATAATATGATTGAAGGAGTTCTTAACGAATATAAAAGAGCATTAGAAATAAATGGTGTTGGATATAGAGCACAATTAAAAGGTAAAACTTTAGTTTTAACTTTAGGATATTCACATCCAGTAGAAATGGAAGCTCCAGAAGGAATAACTTTCGAAGTACCAGCTCCAAACCAAATAATTGTTAAAGGTATTGATAAAGAGCAAGTTGGTCAAGTTGCAGCTGTAGTAAGAACAAAAAGACCACCAGAAGTATATAGAGGTAAAGGAATCAAATATGCTGAAGAGCATATCAGACGTAAAGAAGGAAAAGCTGGTAAAAAATAAAATTATTATAAAATTTAATTTATTAACAGTTTTTGAAAAATGTATTATATCAATAAAGAAGGTTTTTAAAGAAAACCATATAAGAAAGCTAATGCTGTTACATTAGTTAGAAAGGAGAAAAAAATGGTTTCTAAAACAGATAGAAAATTCGAAACAAGAAGAAGACATATAAGAGTTCGTAGAAAAGTAAGTGGAACTGCAGAACGTCCAAGACTATGTATATATAGAAGCAACAGAAATTTATTTGCTCAACTAATAGATGATGTTGCAGGAATTACAATAGTAAGTGCTTCTACTCTTGATAAAGAAGTAAAAACAAAATTAGCTAATAAAGAAGCAGCTAAAGAAGTTGGAACTTTAATAGCTAAAAGAGCTACAGAAAAAGGTGTAGAAAATATTGTTTTTGATAGAAGTGGATATCAATATCATGGAGTAATCAAGGAATTTGCAGAAGCTGCAAGAGAAGCAGGATTAAAATTCTAATATCTAATAAAAAAGGAGGGAAATAAAAATTCATGGAAAATAATACATCAGAATTAAAAGAAAAAGTTGTATCTATCAGCAGAGTAGCAAAAGTTGTAAAAGGTGGTAGAACTTTCAGATTTAGTGCAGTTGTAGTTGTTGGAGATGGAAATGGACACGTTGGAGTTGGAAATGGTAAAGCTGCAGAAGTTCCA
Source organism: Clostridia bacterium (assembly GCA_017937285.1). Taxonomy (GTDB): domain Bacteria; phylum Bacillota; class Clostridia; order TANB77; family CAG-508; genus CAG-492. The sequence goes on along the minus strand of JAGBDU010000029.1, from coordinate 37,634 downwards.
GACGCAATCAAAAAAGCTATAGAAGAAGCTAAAAAGAATTTAATAGAAGTTCCAGTTGTTGGAACAACTATACCACATGAATTTATTGGTAAATTTGGTAGTGCAAAAGTTATGTTAAAACCAGCAGCAGAAGGTACTGGAATTATAGCAGGAGGAAGTGTTAGACCTGTAATAGAACTTGCTGGATACAGAGATATAAGAACTAAAGTTATAGGAACTAACAATCCAAGAAATGTTGTATATGCTACAATAGAAGGATTAAAGAATATGCAAACTTTAGAGCAAGTAGCTAAAAAAAGAGGAAAAAAAGCTGAAGATATTTTATAAAAAATTAGTTGATTTATAAAAAAACATAGTATATACTTACTATAATAAAAATAAGGAGGTGTAACCACATAATGAAATTAGACGAATTAACACCAGCTCAAGTAACAAAAACTAGAACTAGAGTAGGACGTGGAATAGGTTCTGGACTTGGAAAAACATCTGGTAGAGGTCATAAAGGTCAAAAAGCAAGATCAGGTGGTGGAGTAAGAAGAGGCTTTGAAGGAGGTCAAACACCACTATATAGAAGATTACCAAAAAGAGGTTTTACAAATATTCATGCTAAAACTTATACAGAAGTAACTTTAACAATGCTTAATAAAGCTACAACTGAAGAAGTAACAGCAGAAAGCTTAATTGCAGACGGAATAATCAGTAAAGCAAATGACGGAATCGTAATACTTGCTACTGGAAACTTAGAGAAAAAATTAGCTGTAAAAGCTAAAAGATTTACTAAAGCAGCAAAAGAAAAAATTGAAGCTTTAGGTGGAAAGACAGAGGTGATTTAATTGTTTAACACCATAAAAAACGCTTTAAAAACTCCAGAAGTTAGAAAAAGATTATGGTATACATTATTATTAATTATAATCTTTAGACTTGGATGTTTTATCTCAGTACCAACTGTAGATTCAACTTTATTAGCAAATATAAATTCAAACGGTATAACACAACTTATAAACACATTAACAGGTGGAGCTTTTTCAAGATTTTCAATATTTGCAATGTCAATCACTCCATATATTACAGCATCAATTGTTATACAATTGTTAGGTATGGTAATACCATCTTTAGAAAGATTAACTAAAGAGGGAGGAGAAACTGAAAGAGCAAAAGTTAATAGATATACAAAAATTCTTACGCTATTTTTATCATTAGCAGAAGGTCTAGGTATCTATCTAACTTATAAATCAACTGGAATATTTGTAAACCCAGGACCATTAACAGGCTGTTTAGTTGTATTATCATTTATGACAGGAACAGCATTACTTATGTGGCTAGGAGAGCAAATTACTACAAAGGGTGTTGGAAATGGAATTTCAATGTTAATATTTGTTGGTATAATAGCAGGTTTACCAGAAGCAGTAAGAACATTATATAAAATGGTATTTGCAACAACATTTAATACAATGAATTTAATATTAGCATTAAGTATAATAATAGGAGCAGTTATTTTAATAGCAGCAGTTGTATTTGTACAACAAGCTGAAAGAAGAATTCCTGTTCAATATTCAAAAAAGGTTGTAGGTAGAAAAATGATGGGTGGACAAAATACACATATTCCACTAAAATTAGCTATGGCTGGTGTAATGCCAATAATATTTGCATCATCATTCATGACTTTTCCTGCAATGATAATTCAAATATTTAATAGTAATATAGCTGAACAAACAGGATTTTTAGCTATGTTATATAAATTATCTATTGCAACATCATCTTCAACAATAACAACCGCAGCAGGTACTAGTTATTCATTACCAATAGGATATTCTATAGCAAATGCAGCTATATACTTATTATTAATTGTTGGCTTTACATTCTTTTATACATATGCTACATTTAATCCAGCCGAAATTTCAAGCAATATAAAGAAAAATGGAGGATTTATACCAGGAATAAGAACTGGAAAATCAACAACAGAATACTTATCATCTGTAATAAGTAAATTAACAATATTTGGTGGACTATTTTTAGCAGTAATTGCTATACTTCCAATGTTATTAAGATTTACATCAGTAGATTTAGCATTTGGAGGAACATCAATATTAATTATTGTTGGTGTAGCATTAGAAACAATGCAACAATTAGAGTCACAAGTAGTAATGAAACATTATAAAGGTTTTTTAGAATAAAGCAATAAACGAAAACTAAAAGTTACAATAAATATACAAAAGTTGGAAGTAGAATTTTATAAAAAGATTTAACTTCCAACTTTATATATGATTTTTTAAATAACTAACTAACATTAAATATAGTTTCAGATCAATAAACATATAGAGCAGTACAAAATAAAATAATACATTTGTAACAGCTTATTTTTTGAACTGAACTGTGGCTAAATATAGTAGTTATTTAAAAAGTTATATACAAAATAAATAAAAATATAGTAAGATAAATGTCGTATATATTAAAAGGAGGAATTATCATGTATATTATAATGTTAGGAGGACCTGGAAGTGGTAAAGGTAGTGTAGGAGGAAAAATTTCTGAAGATTTAAAATTACCTCATATTGCAACAGGTGATATTTTTAGAGCAGAGCTAAAAAATGAAACAGATCTTGGCAAAAAAATTAAAAAATATATGGACAATGGATTGCTTGTGCCAGATGAAGTTGTTATAGAAATAGTTGAAAATAGATTATCTCAAGAAGACGCAAAAAATGGGGCAATATTAGATGGTTTCCCAAGAACAAAAGACCAAGCAATTGCGTTAGATAAGTTTTTATCAGAAAGAAATCAAAAAGTGGATGCAGCAATAGAGCTAGATGTATCTGATGAAAATATTGTAAAAAGAATAGTAAAAAGAGTTATATGTTCAAACAAAGATTGTGGAGAATCTTTTAATACAGAATTTAAACCACCAAAGATAGAAGGAATATGTGACAAATGTGGTTCTCCATTAATAAAAAGAGCTGATGATAATGAAGAAACTGTAATGCAAAGACTAAAAGTATATCACGAAGCTTCAAAAGAATTATTAGAATATTACAAACAAACAGGAGCATTATTTACAATATATCCAGATATATATTCAAAAACAGTATTAGAAGATAATGTTGCAGAAGCAGAAGAATATTTAAAAAATAAGTAGAAAAACGATAAGGAAGTAATAAAAGTGATAACAATAAAATCTAAAAGTGAAATTGAATTAATGAAAGAAGCCTGTAAATTGACAGGACTTTTGTATAAAGAATTAGAAAAACATATAAAACCTGGAATTTCAACATACGAATTAGATAAAATAGCAGAAAAATTTATGAGAGCACATGGAGCAAGTCCTGCACAAAAAGGATATAATCCAGAGATAAAAGGGGTACCACCTTTTCCATGCGCTATATGTGCTTCAATAAATGATGAAGTAATACACGGAATTCCATCAAAAAGAGCAATATTAAAAGAAGGAGATATACTAAGTATAGATACAGTAGTATACAAAAATGGATTCAACGGAGATGCTGCAAGAACATTTATTGTAGGAAAGTCAAAAAGTAAAGAAGATGAAAGATTACTAGAAATAACCAAGCAAGCATTTTTTGAAGGAATAAAATATGCTATTAAAGGAAATAGAGTTGGAGACATTAGCCACGCAATAGGACAATTTGTAGAAAAGAACGGTTACTCTGTTGTAAGGGAATTTCAAGGACACGGAATAGGAAGACAAATGCATGAAGATCCTGGAATACCAAATTATGGAAAAGCAGGCAAAGGTGCAAGGTTAGAACCAGGTATGACTCTAGCAATAGAACCAATGGTAATTATGGGAAAGCCAGATATTTTAGAGCTAGATGATGGCTGGACAATAATTACAGAAGATGGTACACCGGCAGCACATTATGAAAATACAATTTTAATTACAGAAAAAGAGCCGGAAATATTGACATTATTGTAAAAATATTATATACTATAAAAGCTATTGTTCAAATTAGCAATATTATATTATATGAAAGAAAAATGGAGGTAGAAATGGCAAAAGAGGATGTTATTGAAGTAGAAGGAACTGTTGTGGAAACATTACCAAATACTAATTTCAAAGTTGAACTTGAAAATGGACATCAAATTCTAGCACATATTTCTGGAAAATTAAGAATGAACTACATAAAAATTCTTCCAGGAGATAAAGTAAAAGTTGAACTTTCACCATATGATTTAACAAGAGGAAGAATTACATGGAGAGCAAAATAAAAAAGTCAAGAATATCTGATTGATACCCAACAATCAATTAATATATCAATATAATGTTTAGGGAGGTGTTAAAATATGAAAGTAAGACCATCAGTAAAACCAATTTGTGAAAAATGCAAAGTTATCAAAAGAAAAGGTAAAATAAGAGTGATTTGTGAAAATCCTAAACATAAACAAAGACAAGGATAGTATACAAATTAAGGTATTCACATAAATCTAGAAAAGCGGCTGAATATTAGGTTTGTGTTAATATATATAGTTTTAGAAATATTAAAGACTAATATAAATTAAAATCCGATTAGTTTATAATTAGTGCATTTCACCTTTAATATTAATTAAAACAACAAAAATACAACAATAAAAAATAATATTTATAAAAATTTTGGAGGTGCAAAAATAATGGCTCGTATATCAGGAGTAGATTTACCTAGAGAAAAAAGAATAGAAATAGGATTAACATATATTTATGGAATAGGTTTATCAAGTTCTCAAAAAATATTAGCAAAAGCTGGTGTAAATCCAGATACTAGAGTAAAAGATTTAACAGATGATCAAGAAAAAGCAATAAGAAATGCTATGGAAGGTTATGTTGTTGAAGGAGACTTACGTAGAGAAGTTGCTCTAAATATCAAAAGACTTACAGAAATAGGTTGCTATAGAGGATTAAGACATAGAAGAGGTCTTCCAGTAAGAGGACAAAGAACAAAAACTAATGCTCGTACAAGAAAAGGACCTAGAAAATTAGTTAGTAAAAGTAAGAAATAATTAAGGAGGTAAAACATAAATGGCTACAAAAAATGTAACAAAAAAAGTAACTAGAAGAAGAGATAGAAAAAATATCGAAAAAGGTATGGCTCATATTCATTCTAGTTTTAATAATACAATAGTTACACTTACAGATGTTCAAGGTAATGTTTTATCTTGGGCAAGTGCTGGTGAATTAGGATTTAAAGGATCTAGAAAAAGTACTCCATTTGCAGCTAGTGAAGCAGCTGAAACAGCAGCAAAAGCAGCTATGGAGCATGGATTAAAAACAGTAGAAGTATTTGTAAAAGGACCAGGTTCTGGTCGTGAAGCTGCTATAAGATCATTACAAGCAGCAGGGTTAGAAATTAGCAGTATAAAAGATGTAACACCAATACCACACAATGGTTGCAGACCACCAAAAAGACGTCGTGTATAATTAATTATAATAAGGAAGGTGAAATAAAAAATGGCAAGATATAAAGATGAGCAATGTCGTATTTGCCGTAGAGAAGGACAAAAGTTATTCTTAAAAGGTTCAAGATGTTATTCTGATAAATGCAGTATTTCAAGAAGAAATTATGCACCAGGACAAAATGGACAAAAAAAGAAGAAACTTTCTGAATATGGTACTCAATTAAGAGAAAAACAAAAAACAAAAGCTTTTTATGGTGTAGGAGAAAAACAATTTAGAAAATATTTCCAAATGGCTTCTAGTAGCAGAGGAAAAACTGGTGAAGTTTTACTTCAAATATTAGAAAGTAGATTAGATAATGTTGTATATAGATTAGGATTTGCAAGTTCAAGAGCTCAAGCTAGAATGCAAGTTACACATGGTGCATTTGAAGTAAATGGACAAAAAGTTGATATACCATCATACTTAGTAAAACCAGGAGATATAGTTGCTGTAAGAGAAATCAGAAAAGATAATGGTGCTATAAAAATGAGTTTAGAAGAAAATGCTTCAAGACCAGTTCCAGCTTGGTTAGAAAAAGATGTTGAAAAATTAAGTGGTAAAGTATTAGCAGTAGTTGCAAGAGAAGAAATCGACTTACCAGTAGAAGAACATTTAATAGTAGAGCTTTACTCAAAATAATAGTTTTAGTAAATAAAGTGATATATTTATTAACAAGATTAGAATTTATTTTAAAGTGTAGAAAAAAAATCTCACTTCTTATATTAGGAGGTAAAAATGATAGAATTTGAAAAGCCAAATATTAAATGCTTAGAGATAGATAATGACAATAATTATGCTAAATTTGTTTGTGAGCCATTAGAACGTGGATATGGCATAACTATAGGAAATTCATTAAGAAGAATATTACTTTCTTCATTACCAGGTAGTGCAATAACTGGTGTTAAAATTGAAGGGGTACAACATGAATTTTCTACAATACCAAACGTAGTAGAAGATGTACCAGAGATAATAGTTAATCTAAAAAATGTAAGATTAAAATTAGATAAAAATGAAGAAAAAACTCTAAGAATTAACTTTAAGGGAGAAGGAGAAGTTAAAGCAGGTGATATAATCACAGATGGAACAGTAGAAATATTAAATCCAGATTTACATATAGCAACTGTTTCAGAAGGTGGTTCATTAGTAATGGATTTGACAGCTGATATGGGTAGAGGATACAATACTGCCGAAAAAAATAAAAAAGATGACCAACCTTTAGGTTTACTTCCAATAGATTCTATCTACACACCAGTAAAAAAAGTTAATTACTCAGTAGAAAATACAAGAGTTGGACAAATGGTTGATTATGACAAATTAACAATAGAAGTTTGGACAGATGGAAGTTTACAACCATATGAAGCATTAAGTCTAGCTGCAAAAGTAATGACAGGACATTTAGAATTATTTATAGATTTATCAGAAGCTACTAAGAACACAAAAGTAATGGTAGAAAAAGAAGAATCTAAAAAAGAAAAAGTATTAGAAATGTCAATAGAAGATTTAGAGTTATCTGTAAGATCATTCAATTGCTTAAAGAGAGCAAATATTGCAACAGTTGAAGATTTAGCAAATAAAACAGAATCAGATATGATGAAAGTTAGAAATTTAGGTAAAAAGTCTTTAGATGAAGTAACAAACAAGTTACATGCATTAGGATTAGACTTTGCTAGAGAAGATGATTAAAAAAAGGAGGACTTGTTAAAGTGGCTATAAATAGAAAATTGGGAAAAACAACAGATATAAGATTAGCAATGCTTAAAACTCAAGTAACAGATTTATTATTACACGGTAAAATTGAAACTACTGTAGCAAGAGCTAAAGAAGTTAGATCTATAGCAGAAAAACTAATTGCTTTAGCAATTAGAGAAAAAGACAATTTTGAAGAAGTAGATAGCAAAGTTGTTAAAGCTAAATTAGATAGTAATGGTAATAAAGTTACTGAATTAGTAAAAAGCAAAAATGGAAATGAATATTTAAAAGTAGTTAAAGAAGAAACTACAGAAAAAAGACAAAAAGATATGCCTTCAAGATTAAATGCTAGAAGAATAATGATAAAAAATCTAAATAAAGTAAAAGATTCAGAAGGAAATCCTGTAGATTTAACTGCAAAATTATTTAATGAAATAGCTCCAAAATATGTTGGAAGACAAGGTGGTTATACTCGTATAATCAGAAAAGGACAACGTAGAGGAGATGCAGCAGAAGTTGCTATATTAAAATTAGTTTAATATAATTAAAAAAATATATAGTTAGGGGGACAATTGCCAAAGCAATTTCTACCTAGCTATTTTTTTGCTTAATCAAAAATCTTAACTAGGCACGAATATATGGAACGAAAATTAGAGTTTATTACGAGTTTCTGTCAATGGGAAAGATAATGTCATTAATCTAAAATATTTTACTCTACAAAAAAAGACTACTACTTAACTTAAGAAATCTATTGTGTTTTTATAAAAAATTGCTCTTTTCACTAAAATTTCAATAATTCATATAATATAAAAAGGAGGCTATGATATGCTAGATTTTATCTTAAATTGTATATTATGGACATTAGCTTTATATGGACTGCTAGATATATTAAAAATTATCAGGAATAGTTTTATAAATAAAAGAATAGAATCCAATGGCATCTTTGTAATTGTTGCGGTAAAAAATCAAGAATATCAAATAGAAGGATTTTTGAGGTCTGTTATATTCAGAATATTATACGGAAAAGAGGAATATTTAAAAAATATTATTGTAACTGATTTAAATTCAATAGATAATACAAAAGAAATATTAGAAAAATTTTCCAATGATTATGAAGAAATAAAAATATTTGATTGGGAAGATTGTAAAAAAAAATTGGACAATTTAGAATAATGTTGAATTATGAATTTCTATATGATAAACTACATAATGATATAAATAGCAATAAAATAGTATATTACTATTTTTATAATTAATAAAATTGCAAATAATTATTTTTATATAAAATAGTAAGTGCTATTTTATCAAAGCTAGTAAGCAAAGAAAAAGCGAGGAATATAACATTGGAAATTAAAGGTGAGCTAAAAGAGATAATATTCCAAAATGATGTTAATGGATATACAATAGGAGTATTAGATACAGATGATGAAGAAATAACTGTTGTAGGGTATTTACCGTTTATTTCAATAGGAGATAATTTAAAAATAATTGGAAAATATGTTACTCATCAAGATTATGGTAGACAATTTAAAATAGAAACATTTGAAAAAATAATGCCTGAAACTGCTGCAAGTTTAGAGCGATATTTATCAAATGGAATGATAAAAGGAATTGGCCCTGCAATGGCTAAAAGAATAACTCAAAAATTTGGAGAAGAAACCCTGCATGTATTAAAATTTGAACCTAGAAGGTTAGCTGAAGTAAGAGGAATAACTAAAGAAAGAGCAATAGAAATATCTGATCAATTCAATGAAAATTGGGAATTATGGCAAATTGTTGGTTTTTTAGAAAAATTTGGCATAGGAGTACAAAATGCTAAAAATGTATATAAAATATTAGGTATTAATGCTATAGAAGAAATTGAAGCAAATCCATATATATTAATAGATGTAGCAAATAATGTAGACTTTAAATTAATAGATAAAATGGCAATGGATTTAGGTTTTGAATATAACAACGAAAAAAGAATAAAAAGTGGAATAAAATACGCAATTTCTAGGGCAACATATAATGGGCATTGTACAGTACTTGAAGATGAATTATATAACTATATTAGGCTATTACTTGGAGTACAAAATGAAGAAATAGAAGACTCAATAATAGCCCTAAAAGCTAAAGGAGATATAATAATAGAAGAGCGTGAAGATAATAATTGGGTTTATTTAGAAGGTTATTATAAAGCAGAAGAAAATATCGCACAAAAGCTAATGACGTTAGATAAAGCGAGAAATATAAAGAAAATATCAGATTTTGAAAATGAATTAAAAAAAGTAGAAGAAAAAACGAATCTAATTTTATCGGACAAGCAAAAAGAAGCTATTGAAGCTGTAAATGATAATAATGTATGCATAATCACAGGAGGTCCTGGAACTGGTAAGACAACAATTATAAAAGCTATATTAGAGCTATATAAATCTAAAAAGAAAAAGACAGTATTATGCGCTCCCACAGGAAGAGCAGCCAAAAGAATGACAGAAACCACAGGAGAAGAAGCTAAAACACTACATAGATTATTAGAAATAGGGAAAATAGAAGAAGAATCTGCAAGCAAATATAATGATTATGATATAGCACCAATAGATGCAGATGTAGTAATTGTTGATGAAATGTCAATGGTTGATTTATTTTTAATGAATTATTTAGTAAAAGCAATATATCAAGGAACAAAATTAGTATTAGTAGGGGATATAGATCAGTTACCATCTGTTGGTCCAGGAAATGTATTGGCTGATTTGATTAATTCAAAAAAAATTAAAACTATAGTATTGAATAAAATATTTAGACAAGCAGCCAAAAGTAAAATAATTTTAAATTCACATAGAGTAAATAGCGGAAAAAATTTTATAAGACAAGAGGAATCAGAAGAAGAGCTAAATAAAGATTTTTTCTATATAAGAGAAAATAATCAAGAAAAAATATTGAAACAAATAATATCATTATGTAGTGGAAGATTGCAGTCATATGGAAATTATGATTTTTTTAAAAGTATTCAAGTAATAACACCAACTAAAAAAGGAATGTTAGGAACAAAAGAGCTAAATAAAGTGCTACAAGATAATTTAAATCCATTACAAGAAGGAGGAATTGAAAGACAAAATTTAGGTGCTAGCTTTAGAACTGGAGATAGAGTAATGCAAATAAAAAATAATTATGATATTTTTTGGGAAAGAGAAAAAGACGAATATGAAACAGGAAATGGAGTTTTTAACGGAGAATTTGGCACTATACTAAAATTAGATGATGTAGAAAAAAGAGTTAAAATAAAATTTGATGACGAAAAATATGCATGGTATCAGTATTCAGAGCTAGATCAAATAGAGCATGCATATGCAATAACAGTGCATAAAGCACAAGGAAGTGAATTTGATGTTGTAATTATGCCAATAGTACAAGCAGCACCAATGTTACTTACAAGAAATTTATTATACACAGGAATGACTAGAGCAAAAAAAATGCTTATAATAGTTGGAAATGCTAATGTTATTGAATTTATGATAAATAATGCAGATAATAAAAAGAGAAATACGGGGTTAGAGTATAAGTTAAAAAATCTTTATTAATAAAAGTAATTAAGTTAGATAAAATAGATTAAAAATCAGTTATCTGAAATTTTGATGTATGTATTATGTTAAATTTAATAAATCATTTCATAATTTAAGGAAGTTTAAAATTGATGCATACACCAAGGTTTCAGACTACGCTACTTGTTAAAAATTGGGGGCAATTTGAAGGAGGTTTTATGAAAAAGAATCTAATTGAAAGTGCTCTCAATTTATTTTTTCCGCCAGCATGTGGCTTTTGTGGTGAAATAACAGATTCATATTTATGCAAGTATTGTTCAAATTATTTAAAAACAAGGCAATTAAATAAAATAAATGAATATGAAGATAAATTTTTTACAACACATTTATGGCTATTTGAGTATAAAGATGAAGTAAGAGAAAAAATTATAGATTATAAATTTAATGATAAGTCATATTTATACAGAACATTTACGCAAATAATTTTATCAGATGAATCTGTATGTAATTATATAAAAGAATTTGATATGATTATTCCAGTACCAATTCATAAAAAAAGACGCAAATCACGTGGATATAATCAAAGTGAATTAATTGCAAAAGAAATAGCAAGAAAATTAAAAAATATAGAGCTAAAAACAGATATAATTGAAAAAATTAAAAATATAAAACCACAAAGTACATTAACAAAAGAGCAACGTATAGAAAATGTTAATAATGCGTATAAACTAATAAAGTTTAATAATGATAATTTAGAAAATAAAAAATTACTATTATTAGATGATGTATATACGACAGGTAGTACGGTAAATGAATGTGCAAAAATGTTATCTAATTCAAATTGTAAGAGAATAGGAATAATAACTTTGGCCAAGGATTAAAGTTTCATGATTTAGTCCTGTTAAAAGTTATTGTAGCATTGACAAAAACAAACAAAAGTTCTATAATAAAAGCGGTGATTTTATGGATAAACAAATATTACATGTTGATGTAAATAATGCATTTTTAAGTTGGTCTGCAGTAGAAATGCTAAAAAATGGGTCAACAATAGACATAAGAGAAATACCAGCCATAATAGGTGGGGATGAATCACGAAGGGCAGGAATAGTACTTGCTAAAAGTATGAAAGCAAAAGAATGTGGAATATCAACAGGAGAAACATTATATCAAGCACGATTAAAATGCAAAAATCTCGTAATATATCCACCTTTAAATTATAGTAAATATAAAGAATATTCAAATAAATTATACAATTTATTATTAAACTATACAGATAAAATAGAGCGATATAGTATAGACGAATGTTTTTTAGATATGACAGAATATTTGATGAATGATACATTATTAAACAAGGCAATTGAAATAAATAAAAGAGCTAAAAAAGAGTTAGGTTTTACAGTAAATGTAGGAGTGGCAAATAATAAGTTATTAGCAAAAATGGCGTCAGATTTTACAAAGCCAGATAGAGTACATACACTATATAAAAACGAAATTCCAACTAAAATGTGGAATTTACCAGTAAAAGAGCTATTTATGCTAGGTAAAAAAACAGTACCCAAACTATATAATATGGGAATTAAAACAATAGGAGATTTAGCAAAAACTGATAAAAATAAATTAATAAAATTATTTGGAAAACATGGTAAACTCATGTGGGAATATGCAAATGGAATTGATAATTCAGAAGTAGTATATATAGAAGAGCTACCAAAATGTGTAGGAAACTCAGTAACATTACCAGCAGATATTAATAACGAAGAAAAGCTAGAGGAAGTTTTATTAGCATTAGCAGAGCAAGTAACAAAAAGATTAAGAAAATATAATCTATTAGCACGTACAGTAAATATTCAGCTTAGAACAAATAATTTTGAAGAATATTCACATCAAGGTAAGCTAAACTTTGCAACAGATAGTACAAAAGAGGTATTTTCAAAAGCAAAATCATTATTTGAAGAAATGTATAAGAAGCGGAGATTTAATAAGATTAATAGGTTTAAGATTAGATAATTTAGTAGATAGTGAAGAACATCAATTATCATTATTTGAAAATAAAGGCGATGAAAAGCAAAGAAAATTAGATAAAATAATCGATTTATTGAATGAAAAATATGGAAATAATAGTATAACAAGGGCAGGAAAAATGAATGTTGAAAAAATTGTAAAATTAAAAGAATAATAGTTTATTTATTATAAAAATAGTGATAGAATATTTAAAATTAATTATAAAATTTAACAATGAGGAATGTATTGAAAGAAAAATTAATAAATTCAAAAGATTATCAAGTGTTACTATTCACCGTTATTTTTTTATAATATAATCCTTTTGGAACGGCGCACTTTTAGCTGTGACTATCAATTAATTCAGCATTAATTAGACTTATAGTAATATATATAATTGGATATTAAAGAGATTAAATAAAAAGGAGTAAAAATTATGCAAGAAAAAAGAGAAGATTATATAGGATGGGATGCATATTTTATGGGAATAGCAATGCTATCAGCCCAAAGGAGCAAAGATCCAAATACACAAGTAGGAGCTTGTATAGTAAGCAAAGATAACAAAATATTATCAGTAGGATATAATGGAGCACCAAATGGCTATGATGATAAACACATGCCATGGGATAGAGAAGGAGATTTTTTACATACAAAATATGCATATGTATGCCATGCAGAATTAAATGCAATACTAAATAATAAAGGTTCAATATTAGAAGGTGCAAGAATATATGTTGATTTATTTCCATGTAACGAATGTGCAAAAGCAATAATACAATGTGGAATAAAAAAAATAATATATAAATCTGACAAATATAATGGAACAGAGGGAAATATAGTGTCAAAAAAAATGCTAGATTATTGTGGAGTAAAGTATAGAAAATATGAAGAAAGCAATATTGAGGTAAAATTAGATTTATAAGTATTATAAAAATAAAAGAATCCTTTGTAAGACTTTTATTTTTATACTTACGAAGAAAGGGGATAGTATATGAAATATTTTAAAAAATTACTAGGAGATAGAATTTATTTATCACCAAGAAACACAGAAGATTACGAAATTTTTACAGAATGGTTAAATGACTTTGAAACAACAGATTATATAGGAAAAAGTGGAAATTTAATATCTTTGGAAGGCGAAAAAGAATTTCTAGAGAAAAATAATAGTCCAATAGCTACATTTGCAATAGTTACATTAGACCATGATAAAATGATAGGAACAGTATCATTAGAAAATGTTGATTTTATCAATAGAACAGCAACATTAGGAATATTTATAGGAGATAAAGATTATAGAAGCAAAGGATATGGAACAGAGGCCATCAAATTGATTTTAGAATATGGTTTTAAATATATGAATTTAAATAACATAAAATTAGATTTAATGTCTTTTAATGAAAGAGCACTAAAATGCTATAAAAAATGTGGTTTTAAAGAATATGGAAGAAGAAGAAAATGTAAATTTGTTAATGGAAAATATTATGATTCAATTTCTATGGATATTCTTGCTGAGGAATTTGAAGGTGATTATATAAGAAATAAAAAACAATAAAATTTCGTAAATGTAAATCTTTAATAAAATGTAGTATTATTTAATAATAGCATATAAATATATGGATGTGTTTGTCGACTAACATTTTACATATATTATATGCTATTTTTAGTATACATAAATTTGACTTTCCAATAGAAATTTGGTACAATATATTATATAACCCTAGATAGGGGACTTAATTTCTATTTCACTATCGAAAGATAGTTTACATATAGTAGGAAGACAAACAAAACAAAAAAATGATACTGCTATATGTAGTATCCGAATGGAGGAAACACAAATGAAAAAAATGAAAAAATACTTTATTGAATTCGTCAAAGATGCTATTAATAGCGAAGAATTTGACGAACTGCCAGAGTTTTTATGGTTATGGGATGATTTCCTTCTCTTCATAATAAAAGAGAAGGTAAATCAGAAAAACTTTTGTAAGTTTTGGAAATGTATAAAGCGGTCCCTTAACCGAGAACATTACGGAGCACTGCTAGATGCAGGTATTTCATTTGAAATGATGGGAATCATGGAAATGAATGACCCTCTTTTTGAAGCAGGCTTGAAACGCAAATGGTTCCACAAGACGCTATTGAGATATGTTCATCTCTTGAAGCATCATCAGATTGTCACACTTTTCGTAGAAGGAGAGTTTGACAAGAAAAGTTTAGAAATATTATATGATAATATAATAGAATCTGAGTTGACACCAGAAGAACTGGTTCGAGTAATGTGCAAGTGCCAAAATACGCAAATAATGAAAGATTGCGTTGAAAAGATTCCAAATCATTTGTGGAGAGACGACGCATTCCTTACATTAATTGCAAAGGGCAAGCCTGCATATAGAGATGAAGACCTGTATGCAATTTTAATGAAAATAATATCGAACCAAATATGCCTCGACATAAACAAAATAGTCGATATATTTGGGTATTCGATTTTTACTAAAGTCTTTAAACCTGATGATAATGTTCAAAAACTCATGTTGTATTCTCAAACGATGAATGAACATCGAGATATGGGCAATGATCAATGGCAGATATTGATTGATGCCTATAGTGGAGACATAGACAAGGCAATTGAAGACTTAGAGCGCTATGGATATGTACCGACCAAAAGTCAGATGGAAGCTTTAAAGGAGGCAAACGAGGCAGAATAAAAGTATTGAAAAAAACAGGCAGAAATGCCTGTTTTTTTTCTAATATTATTGTAAATACAAAAATGTAAAATTGAAGCAAAATATTTTTGTACAAAATTGTACATTTTTATTTTATCACTAATACAAGACGGAGAGTTTTGACAAATTTATTAAATAATAGTAGCAAAATTATAGAAAATCGTTAAAATTTACATTAACTTTCACAGTTACTTTTTTAGAGCAGTGTAAAAGGAATTATATTATAAAAAATGCAGTGACTTAGCTCGTTTTGGAGCCATAGGACCTTACTGCCAGCCAATATTTTAAGGCACATACTTATTCATATATAACAACTTTAGCCTGCCGACCAGTAAGGAACGGAATTTTTTATAATATAATTGCTTTGGAACGGTTTATCTTAAGGCACCTGAACTGTAACAAATTTAATGAAAAAAATTTAAAAGTAATGCAAAACTACTTGACAAATTTAAAAAAATAATGTAAAGTAGATATACATTACATTTTTTTGAGAAGAGCAAAAAATCAAACTCTCAAGAAAGGAAATAAAAAACAAACTATGGAAGAAAAGATAAAAATAAGCATATTATGCCAAATATATGGCAAATTACTAACAGAAAAACAATACCAAATATTAGATGACTACTACAACAACGATTTATCACTTTCAGAAATAGCAGAAAACAACAACATAACAAGACAAGCAGTAAATGATGTAATAAATAAAGCAAAAAACAAACTAATAGAAATAGAAGAAAAATTATTATTAATGGAAAAAATATTAAATCAAGAAAAAGTAATAGAAAATATAATAAAAAATCTAGAAGAATCTGAAAATAAAATATTAAAAAAAGCGCAGATAGAAAAAATAAAAAAACAACTAAAACAATTATTATAAAAGATAGGAGGAACTTCAAATGGCATTTGAGGGATTATCTTCAAAATTTCAAAATATAGCTAGAAAATTTAAAGGAAAAGCACGTATAACAGAATCTGACTTAAAAGAAATGTTAAGAGAAGTAAAATTAGCATTACTAGAAGCAGATGTTAATTATAAAATAGTAAAAGAATTTATTGCAAGCATACAAGAAAAAGCACTAGGTCAAGATGTATTAAAATCATTAACACCAGGGCAACAAGTTATAAAAATAGTAAAAGATGAGCTTGTAGAATTATTAGGCGGAACAGATGCAAGAATCAATATATCACCAAATCCACCAACAATAATAATGATGGTAGGTCTACAAGGCTCTGGTAAAACAACAACAGCCGGAAAACTTGCAAACATATTAAGAAAAGATGGAAAAAAGCCATTACTAGTAGCATGCGATGTATACAGACCAGCAGCTATAAAACAATTACAAGTAATAGGAGCACAATTAAACATACCAGTATATGCAAACGAAAATTCAAAAGATGTAGTAAAAATATCAAAACAAGCGATAGAGCAAGCTATAAGCAAACTAAATGATGTAATAATAATAGATACAGCAGGTAGACTTCAAATAGACGAAGTGCTAATGGATGAGCTTAAGAACTTAAAATCAGCAGTAAAGCCACACGAAATACTATTAGTAGTAGATAGTATGACAGGTCAAGAAGCGGTAAACGTTGCAGAAAGCTTTAAAGATGCAGTTGGAATAGATGGTATAGTACTTACAAAATTAGATGGTGACACTCGTGGTGGTGCTGCATTATCTGTAAAAAAAGTAACAGGAAGACCAATAAAATATATAGCAACTGGTGAAAAAATGAATGACATAGAGCAGTTTCACCCAGAGAGAATGGCATCAAGAATATTAGGAATGGGCGATGTACTTTCAATAATAGAAAAAGCAGAAGAAGCAATAACAGAAGAAGAAGCCGAAAAATTGGAAGCTCAGCTTAGAAAAAATAAATTCGATTTAGATGATTATTTAGTACAACTAAGACAAATAAAGAAAATGGGATCTTTTTCATCTATATTAAAAATGATACCAGGATTAGGAAGCAAAATGAATGACATAAAAGTAGATGACAAAGAATTTATTAGAATAGAATCAATGATTTGTTCAATGACAAAAGAAGAAAGAAAAAATCCAAAATTAATAAACGGACAAAGAAGATTAAGAATAGCAAAAGGTAGTGGTACAACAGTAGAACAATTGAACAAATTTATGAAATCATTTGATATGACTCAAAAAATGATGAAACAAATGAAATCTGAAAAAGGAATGCGCAAAATGATGAAAAACATGAAAGGCTTAGACACAGAAGCATTCAAAGATATGAAATTTTAAGGAGGTGAAAAAGAAAGATGGTAAAAATAAGATTACAAAGACAAGGTGCTAAAAAAGCTCCATTCTATCATATAGTAGTTGCAGATTCTAGATCTCCAAGAGATGGAAAAATAATCGAAAAAATTGGAACATATAATCCAATGACAGATCCAGCAACAATAGTATTAGATAAAGAAAAAGTTGCTACATGGATTAAAAATGGTGCAAAACCAACAGACACAGTAAAAGCTTTAATCGAAAAAGCTAACTAATTTTAAGCCTTGAAAGGGGTAAAAATTATGAAAGAAATATTAGAACATATAATTACTAACCTTATTGACAATAAAGAAGAAGTATCAATAGAAGAAACTGTTGCTGATAACAATATAGATTATAAAGTAAAAGTTTCTAAAGATGATATGGGAAAAGTTATTGGAAAACAAGGAAGAGTAGCAAAATCAATAAGAACTGTTATGAAATCTGTATCAGCCAAAGAAGGCAAAAAAGTAAATATAGAATTCGTAGATTAAGAGGTAAAAATGCAAGAATATTTTGAAATAGGTCAAATAGTAAATACATTTGGAATAAAAGGATTTGTAAAAGTAAAACCTTTTACCGATGATTTAGAAAGATTTGAAGAGCTAAAATCAATATTAGTTGTAAAAAACAAAAATATGATTGAAATGAAAATAGAAGAAGTAAAATATCAAAAAGGTATGGTACTTTTAAAATTAGAAGGCATTGAAGATATGACTATGGCAGAAAAATATAAAGGTTGCTATATAAAAATTCATAGAAAAGATGCCC
Organism: Clostridia bacterium; assembly: GCA_017937285.1. Classification (GTDB taxonomy): domain Bacteria; phylum Bacillota; class Clostridia; order TANB77; family CAG-508; genus CAG-492. The sequence goes on along the minus strand of JAGBDU010000029.1, from coordinate 19,237 downwards.
GTGAGCTTGAAGAAGGAACATATTTTATTGCAGATATATTAGGCTCAGATGTCTACACAGACACAGGTGATTATTTAGGTAAAGTAGATGATATCTACAACGCTGGAGCACAAGATATATATGTTGTAAAAGATGACCTTGGAAAGCAAATACTTTTACCATCAATCAAAGAAGTTATATTAGATATTGATATAGAAAAACAAAAAGTAATAGTTCATTTATTAAAAGGTTTAATATAATAAATGGAGGAAAAAATGAAATTTGATGTTTTAACACTTTTTCCAGAAATGTTTGATTCACTAAATCAAAGTATTTTAGGAAGAGCAATTGAAAAAGATTTAATAAATATCAATTTAATAAATATTAGAGATTTTTCAAAAGATAAGCATAAAAAAGTAGATGATACTCCATATGGTGGTGGGGCAGGAATGGTCATAAGACCGGATGTTGTATATGATGCATATACATCTATAAAAGATGAAAATGCCAAAGTTATTTATATGTCTCCACAAGGAACAGTATTAAACCAACAAAAAGTAAAAAGCTTAAGTAAAGAGCAGCACTTAATTTTATTATGTGGACATTATGAGGGAATAGATCAAAGAGTTTTAGATGAAATTGTAGATGAAGAAATTTCTATAGGCGATTATGTTTTAACAGGAGGTGAAATACCAGCAATGGTATTAATAGATTCTGTTAGCAGATATATAGAAGGTGTAATTAGCAATGAATCTACTGAAGAAGAATCATTCTCAAATAATTTATTAGAATATCCACAATATACAAGACCAGAAGTATTTAATAACATGCAAGTACCAGAAGTTTTAAAATCTGGGCATCATGAAAATATAAGAAAATGGAGAAGAGCTGAATCTTTAAAAAATACATATAAAAAAAGACCAGAGCTTTTACAAAATGTAAATTTATCTGATGAAGATAAAAAAATATTAGATATTATAGATAATCAAAATCAATAAAATTTATTTATATTGATAAATTAAAATCTATAAAAAAATCTATAAAATTTAAGAAATATTAAAATTTTAGGTAAAGGGATGAATAAGTCCCATAAAAATAAGGAAAGGAGAATATCGATGGATATCATAAAATCAATTGAACATGAGCAAATGAAAAATTCAATTCCAGACCTTAAAGTTGGTGATACAATAAGAGTACATCAAAGAATTAAGGAAGGTAACAGAGAAAGAATCCAAGTATTCGAAGGAATAATAATTAAAAAACAAGGTGGAGGATTAAATGCAACATTTACAGTAAGAAGAGTTGCTTACGGATGTGGAGTTGAAAAAACATTCTTAATTCACTCACCAATGGTAGAAAAAATAGAAGTAGTAAGAGTAGGTAAAGCAAGAAGAGCTAAATTATACTACTTAAGAGACAGATTAGGAAAAGCTGCTAAAACTAAAGAAGATATAGGAGCAAGAATTGAAACTAAAGAAATAGTTATCAAAGGAGCTGAAGTAGAAGAAACTCCAGTAACTGAAGAAGTTCCAGTAGTAGAAGAAGCTCCAACAGCAGCAGAAGTTATAGCTAAAGAAGTTAACCCAACAGAAACAGCTAAAGTAGATGAAGCTACTGAAGCAAAAGCAGAAGAAGTTGTAGCAGTAGAATCTAAAGCAGAAGAAACTACAGCTCCAGCAGAAGAAGCTAAAGTTGAAGAAGCTCCAAAAGCTGAATAATAAAAATAAATAATTAAAATTATTAATTTAAATTTTATACACCATTAAATATAATTTTTATATTTAATGGTGTATTTTTTTATTAACCAAAAGTTGAAAAATGTATTGAATAAAAAAATTCGTTATGTTATTCTATAAGTAGGAAAAAAATAATAAAGGATAACATAAAAAGGAAGATTATAATTGCAATGAGTTTAATCATTATAATAGGTATATGAGATATTAAATAAATGAATTATATAATTAATAATCTCTTAAAGAAAAAATAAATTAAAGCATAATTATTCATACTATAAAACCAAATAAATCATGCTTTTATGTGTAATAAAAAATATAAAGGAGAAGAATTTATGAATAAATCAAAAGGAATTGGATTTGCATCATTAGTATTAGCAATTATAGCTATAGTTACAAGTTTTACGATAGTTTTTGGTATAATATTAGGAATTATAAGTCTCATATTAGGAAGTGTTGCAATAGCAAAAAAGTATGATGCTACGAAGCCTATTGCGGGAATAGTTATATCAGTTATTGCAATAATTGTATCTGTTCTGATGATTTTTATATATAAAAATTTATGGAAAAATATTAGAGAGATAACCATTCAAAATACACCAATTATAGTGTATATAAACGACTCGGCGAAAGATAGCGATATTAGTAAGTTGAAAGAGGAATTAACAAATATAGAATATGTAGATAACATTACTTTTGTTACTAAAGAAGAAGCATTAGAAAAAGCTAAAGAAAAAATAGATGAGGATAATTTATTAGATTCATATACATCATACACCAGCCCATTTCCTGCATATTTTGAAATTGTTATAACTAATAAAAAGTATAGGGAATTTGTTGTAAATATTATAGAAAGTGAATGTCAAACAAATCAAAGTTTTGATATAATACAAAAAGTTCAGTAAAATGCACATGGAGAAGCTTAAAAACGTGTATATATGATATAAAAAAATATTATCAAAACATTCAAAAAGAGTAATTTATGGAATATATAATTCATTTAACAGAAAAATGTAATTTAAGATGTAAATATTGCTACGAGAACAAAACATGAAAATTATCAATATGAAGGCATTGCGATAATAGATATCGCTAATTTGATAAATAAAAATTAGGTATGTAAAATTCATTACATACCTAATTTAATACCATCCGCCTCTTCCTGAGTTATATATCCATATTTCACCATAGACCTAATAACCTTAGCTTGTCTATTTTTACATAAATCCATATTAACAGTAGGAGCGTAAGCACTAGGCGCATTAGGAATTCCAGCAAGCATTGTTGATTCATCTAATGTTAATTCTTTTGGCTCTTTTTTTAAATAACCATTAGAAGCTTCTTTAATACCATAATATCCATTTCCATAATAAATAGTATTAACATATAACTCAAAAATTTCATCTTTCGAATAATTTTTTTCTAAATGATAGCTTAAAATAAGTTCAGCAACTTTTCTAGAAATATCCTCGTTTTCTGTTATAAAATATAAATTTTTAGCAACCTGTTGTGTAATTGTACTTCCACCTTCAACAGCTTCTTTAGCTTTTATATTAGAAAATATAGCTCTACCAATAGATATAATATCAATAGCTCCATGATTTTTAAAACGATGATCCTCAACAGCAATTGTAGCATTTATTAAATCATCTGGAAGTTCAGAAATACTAACAAAATTTTCATCATTTTGTATTTCATAAACTTTTTCAGACAAAGAAATTTGGCCAATTGCAGAATTGTATAAATTATATCCCTGTAATCCAATTATCGTAAAAAATAAAAGAATTGCAATAATTATAAATAAAATAATCTTTTTAATTAATTTCATAAATTAACTACCTTTCAAATAGATTAAGTTTATTATATATATATAAATTAATAATTTCAATAAAAACTTTATTTTTAATATTTATATTCCTTTGAACTCCTCTACAATAGAAAATTTAACGACTTACTGAACTGTAATATTCCTTTTACACTAATCTAAAAAAGATTCTAATAATTTTTATTAAATAGTATTGTAATCTTATCCAATACTATTGATAAAATAAACAAAATTGTGATATTATTAATATACAAAAAATAATAGGGATTACACCTAAATTAGGAGGAACTTAAAGTAGTGGAAGATAGAAAAAAGCACATTAGAAATTTTAGCATTATAGCACATATAGATCATGGAAAATCAACATTAGCAGATAGATTAATTGAAATGACAGGTGTTCTTTCAAAAAGAGAGATGGAAAGCCAAGTTTTAGATAATATGGACATAGAGCGTGAAAGAGGAATAACAATAAAATCTCAAGCTGTTAGAATGTTATATAAAGCAAAAGATGGTCAAGAATATGAATTTAATTTAATCGATACTCCAGGGCATGTAGATTTTAATTATGAAGTATCAAGAAGTTTAGCTGCATGTGATGGAGCAATATTAGTTGTTGACAGTAGCCAAGGTGTTGAAGCACAAACCTTAGCAAATGTGTATCTAGCAATAGATAATAATCTAGAAATATTACCAGTAATCAATAAAATAGATTTACCAAATGCAAGACCACAAGAAGTAAAAGACGAAATTGAAGAAATAATAGGGATACCAGCACAAGATGCACCATGTATATCTGCAAAGTCAGGTTTAAATGTAGAAGAAGTACTAAAAAGAATAGTAACAGATATACCAGCACCAATAGGAGATGAAAATGCAAACTTAAAATGCTTAATATTTGATTCTTTATATGATAATTACAAAGGTGCAATAGCATATGTAAGAGTAAAAGATGGAACTGTAAAAGTTGGTGATGAAATAGAATTAATGGCAGCTAAAAAAACATTTACTGTAACAGAAGTAGGATATTTTGAACCAGGTACATATGTTCCATCAAATAAACTAGAAGCAGGAGATGTTGGATATATTGCAGCCAGTATAAAAAATTTATCAGATATACGAGTTGGTGATACAATAACACTAAAAGAAAATCCAGCAAGTGAGCCATTACCAGGATATAAAAAAGTAAATCCAATGGTATATTGTGGATTATATCCAATGGATGGTAGTGATTACGAAAACTTAAAAGTAGCATTAGAAAAATTAAAATTAAATGATGCAGCATTAGAATACGAACAAGAAACATCAGCAGCATTAGGATTTGGATTTAGATGTGGATTTTTAGGTTTATTACATTTAGAAATAATAGAAGAAAGATTAGATAGAGAGTTTGATTTAAGCCTGATTACAACATCACCATCTGTTATTTACAAAGTACATAAAACAAACGGAGAAGTAATAGATTTATATAATCCATCAGAGCTACCAGTACCAAACGAAATATCTTATATTGAAGAGCCATATGTAACAGCAGAAATATTAACTCCAAAAGAATATGTTGGAAATATAATGGAAATATGCCAAAATAGAAGAGGTATTTATGTGGATATGAAGTATCTTGACCAAAGTAGAGTTACATTAATTTATGAAATGCCATTAAATGAAATAATATATGACTTTTTTGATAATTTAAAATCAAAAACAAAAGGATACGCATCATTTGATTATGAATTAAAAGAGTATAAAAGATCCGAGCTTGTGAAATTAGATATATGGGTAAATGGCGAAGGTGTAGATGCATTATCTTTTATTGTACATAAAGATATGGCGTATGATAAAGGTAAAAAAATGGTAGAAAAATTAAAAGCTGTAATACCAAGACATTTATTTACAATACCAATACAAGCCGTTATCGGAGGAAAAATTATTGCAAGAGAAACAATATCTGCAATGAGAAAAGATGTTTTAGCTAAATGCTATGGCGGAGATATAACAAGAAAGAAAAAATTATTAGAAAAACAAAAACGTGGCAAGAAAAAAATGCGTGAAATAGGAAATGTAGAAATACCACAAGAAGCATTTTTATCAGTATTAAAATTAGATGAAGAATAATTTAAATAAAATATTTTTTTCATTATTATGTGTGACTTTAAGCTAAGCTAGAAAGGAATTAAATTTAAAATGAAAAGAATAATTTTGCCGAAATTGCAATTAAACTTTTTCAAGATATAAGGTATTTTTAAAAACTAGATTTATGAGCAAAATTAAGATGAGCTTATTAGATATGGAGTAATTTATCTAAAAAAATTTAAAAGAAATGTTTAATCAAATTAATAAATAGAATTGAGGTAAATATGAAAGAAAAATTAAAAAACAATTCAAAAAATAAATCTCAAAGGATAAAGAATTTACAAAATGAAAATCATAAAAAAAATAAAGATTTTGTAAATAAAAAAAGTAATAAAATTATAGATAAAAAAGATAATTACGAAAATGACGAAAATTCTTATGATGATATTGTAGAAGGAAGAAATTCTGTAATAGAGCTTTTAAAAACAGATAGAGATATAAATAAAATATTTGTTCAAAATGGAGAAAAACATGGATCAATAAATAAAATTATTGCAGTTGCAAAAGAAAAAAAGGTAATTATTAAAGAAGTAGAAAAATCAAAATTAGATTATATGTCAAAAACAAAAAATCATCAAGGAGTAATTGCAGTAGTTTCACCATTTAATTATTGTGATGTGGATGAAATTTTAGAAGAAGCTAAAAACAAAAATGAAGATCCCTTTATAATAATATTAGATGGAATAGAAGATCCACATAACTTAGGCTCAATAATTAGAACTGCAGAAACAGCAGGAGTTCATGGAATAATAATTCCTAAAAGAAGGGCAGCTTCTGTAAACAGTACGGTAAATAAAGTATCTGCAGGTGCTACAGCACATATGAAAATAGCAAGAGTAAATAATATTACAGAAACAATAAAATATTTAAAAGAGCAAGGCTTATGGATATGTGGAACAGATATGAACACCAACACATATTATCATAATCAAGACTTTAAAATGCCAATTGGAATTGTAATTGGTAGTGAAGGATTTGGAATGAGCCGATTAGTAAAAGAAAACTGTGATTTTTTAGTTAAAATTCCTATGAAAGGTAAAATAACATCACTTAATGCTTCTGTATCAGCAGGAATTGTTATATATGAGGTTGTAAAACAAAGGTTAAAATAGTAAGCAAAACATTTCAGAACAAACCGAAAAAAATATTTAAATGGAGGTAAATACATAATGAATTGGAATATAGAAAAAACATACACAGAATGGAATTCCAACATAATAAATAAAGAGGAAAAAATAAAAATTGGAAAGCAAATTGCTCAAAAGGTAAACGATGGAGATGTTATTGGATTTGGTTCTGGATCCACATCATTTTTAGCAGTAAAAGAGATTGCAGAAAGAATAAAAAAAGAAAAATTAAAAATTACTGCAATTCCAACATCATATGAAATAAAATTACTATGTAATAGTTTAGAAATTCCAATTGCAACATTATTAGAAAAAAAGCCAGATTGGAGTTTTGATGGTACAGATGAAGTTGATGAAAATAACTGGTTAATTAAAGGTAGAGGTGCAGCAATGTTTAAAGAAAAATTAAATATTGTTAATTCAAAAAAAGTATATATATTAGCAGATAAAAGTAAATTTGTAAAAAAATTAGGTGAAAAATTTAAAATACCAGTGGAATGTTATCCTGAAACATTAAATTATGTAAAAGAAGAACTTTATAAATTAGGTGCGACAGAATGTAATTTAAGAACTGGTCAAGGAAAAGATGGTCCAATAATTACAGAAAATAATAACTTTATTATAGATGTAAAATTTAGCAACATAGATATTAATTTAGAAGAACAAATAAAAAAAATAACAGGAGTTGTAGAAAGCGGTTTATTTATAGGATATAAAAATATCGAAATAATCAAATTGTAAAATGTAAAGGAGAAAAAATATGTGGGGAGATATAGCAATTGCATTTGTATTAGCATTTATTACAGCATATGTAGTAACACCATATTCAATGAGATTTGCCAAAAAAGTTAATGCAATAGATAATCCATCAGAAAGAAGAATAAATAAAGTTCCTATGCCAAGATTAGGTGGATTAGCAATAGTTTCTGGTTTTTTTGTATCAATGATATATTTAATAATATCAATGGAATTAGAAGATAAGGTTGTTATAGATGAATATCATTGGAAACTAATAGGTTTTTTTGCTGGAATTATTGTAATAACAATAGTAGGATTTATAGATGATTGTAAAGGATTACATCCATTATTAAAATTGTTTGGACAAACAATTGCAGCAATTGTTGTTATGCTATTTGGTATAACAATAGGAGATATAAACATACCAATTTTTGATAAATTAATAGAGCTAAATGGCTTTTTAGAATATGTAATAACATGGATTTGGATAGTAGGAATAACAAATGCTATAAATTTAACAGATGGTTTAGATGGGCTATCTTCAGGAATAACATTAATAGCATGTGTCTCATTATTAATAATATTTGCAAGTAATGGTTCTCCATTAATATCTATATTGTTAATTACAGCTCTAGCTGGTGGAATAGTAGGATTTTTGCCATTTAATTTTAATCCTGCTAAAACATATATGGGAGACTGTGGCTCAAACTTTTTGGGGTTTGCAATATCAATTATAGCAATACTAGGTGTAGCAAAAACGTATACTATAATTGTAATAATAGCACCATTAATTGTACTAGCATTACCAATATTTGATACAGGATTTGCAATAATAAGAAGGATATTAAAAGGTAAATCATTAAAAGCTGTATTTGAACCTGATAGAGGGCATTTACACCATAGACTAATGAAATTAGGTTATTCGCAAAAAGAATCAGTTCTAATATTATATGGAATTGCAACAACTCTTGGAATGTTTGCAATAATATTATTAGAAAGTGGAATATGGAAAGCAATATCATTTGCTTTGTTAATAATTGCAATATTTGCAATGGGGTATAAAGATATATTAAAAAGAGGATAAAATATAACAATTTATTTAATTTAATAAAATATAAGTATTTATAAAATTTCATTAAAAAATTTATGAAGTTAATAAATATTATGAAAGGTATAATCTATGAAAAAAGTATTATTTATTTCAAGTACAGGTGGACATTTTAGTGAATTATTACAATTAAAACCTTTATTTAAAAAATACGATTCATACATAATAACAGAAAAAGATAAAACTAGTGAAAATTTAAAAAAAGAATATGGAGAAAAATTTTTCTTTTTACCATATGGAACAAGAAGTAAATTATTTACATATATTTTTAAATATTTGTACTTATGTTTAAAAACAATTTATTTATATTTTAAAATAAGACCAAAATATATAGTTACAACAGGAACCCATACTGCTGTTCCAATGTGTTATTTAGGAAAAATATTTGGAAGTAAAATTATATTTATAGAAACATTTGCAAATTCAAAATCTAAAACATTGTCAGGAAGAATGATATATCCAATTTCTAACTTATTTATAGTTCAATGGAAAGAAATGTTGGAGTTATATCCTAAGGCTGTGTATGGAGGTTCAATATATTAATGCACATTTTTAACGTCTTAATGTGTGCCTCAATGTTAATTAAGAATGGAGAAATTAATATGATTTTAGTATTATTAGGAACACAAAATAATAGTTTTACACGATTATTAGAAGCAATTCAAGATAATATTGATAAAAAAGTAATTACAGATAAAGTTATTGTGCAGGCAGGTTTTACCAAATTTGATTCAAAAGATATGAAAATTTTTTCTTTGGTTGACAAAAAACAATTTTCTAAATTACAAGATGAAGCAGATTTAATAATTACCCATGCAGGAGTGGGCTCAATAATTTCATCATTAGAAAAAGGCAAAAAAGTTATAGTAGTGCCAAGATTAAAAAGATATAATGAACATGTTAATGATCATCAGATACAAATTGCCAAAAAATTTAAACAACAAGGATATGTTAAATATGTAATAAATGTAAAGAATTTAGAAAAAGTAATTAAATCTATGGAGAATTTTAATCCAAAAGAATACAAAAAAAGTGAAAGCAACATTATATCTATAATAGAAAATTACATAAATAATAATTAAGGGAATTTGAGGACACTTTTATTTTTCCATTTTGAAAAATGCAGAATACTTTCACTATTATTAATTGTATAAAAAGAGCTATAAGAGTGCGTACAAAATTACTGTTACAATTTACAGATAATAATGAACCCTTTTTCACTACTTAAAAAGTGAGTGTTAATAGTGCAAAATTACCATATGCCAAAAATAAATGATAGGAGAAAAATATATAATGAAAAATGATATAATAAATGTGCTAAAAAAATGTATTAATAAAATGGTAAACTCTGAACTAATTATAATTTTTACAGGAATATTGTTATTTTTTAAAATGGTGCTTTTTTATAAAGAAACAATATATCAAGCAGAGGCAGTAGAAATTGATATAATAGCAAAAACATTTATATTTTCAATGTTTGTAGTTACATTTTTATTTATATTTAGAAATAAATTAAGATTTGTTTTAGCTTTTATAGTAAATATATTTTTTAGTAGTTTAATGTTTGCTGATAATTTATATTATAATTATTCAACAAGTTTAATATCTGTATCACAAATTAGCAATATTCAATATTCAGAACAAATAGCAACAGCAATAAAAGATCTATTAAGTATTTCACAAATTTTATATTTTATAGATATATTTCTAGTTATAATATTATTAATAACAAAATTTATCAAAATTGAAAAAATAAAAGAACGTAATTGGAAATCAGCTGTAATTTATACAACAATTATGGTAGCAATTTTTACTTCAACAATACAAATTTATGTAGTCGAAGCTCAAAGTTATAAATATAATAAAAAAATGCAATTGGAAAAAGGAACATTATATACATTTCATTATTTAGATGTTCAAAGTAATATGAATCTAAGAAAAACAGCAAAATATACTAATAAACAAGATGTTTTAACTGCATATGATAATTTAAAAAATGAATATAACACAAAATATGAAAATGATGTATATAATTTATTTGGTATAGCTGAAGGAAAAAATGTAATTTTATTACAGTTAGAGTCTTTTCAAAATTATTTATTAAATAAAACTATAAATGGAAAAGAAATAACGCCAAATTTAAATAAATTTATTAATGAAAATATAAAAATTAATAATATGATGAGTCAAAGTTATTCTACAACAGCAGATTCAGAGCACTCGGTAATATCATCATTATATCCATTAGAAAATGGAATGGCTTTTGCACAATATAGTAATAATAAATATGAAGATATATTTGATATGTATAAAAAATCTGATTATTACAACATATATATGCATGGAAATGATGGAGCTTTTTGGAACAGAAAAAATGTATATAGATTATTACAGGTAGATGAATTAGATTTTATAGATAGTTTTGATGAAGATAGTGAACTTATAAATGGTTGGTTATCAGATGAAACATTATATAAGCAAGCCGTGAAAAAATTAAGTGATGCGCAAACACCTTTTTTTGTTAATATAGTGTCAGCTTCATCTCATAATGCTTTTGATTTGCCAGGATTAGAAAATAAATATGATAGAGTATCAATTAATGTTGGAAAATATAAGAATACATATTTTGGAGATTATTTAGAAGCAATAAATTATGCAGATTACGCATTTGGAATTTTTATAGACGAACTAAAAGATGCAGGTTTATATGATGATACAGTAATACTTGTTTTTGGAGATCATTATGGGGTGCAAATGTACAATGAAGAAATGTTAGAATTTATTAAAGAAAATGACCACGAATATAATATTGTAGAAACAGAAATAAATTATGCTAATGTAGTGTGCGGAATAAAAATTCCTGGTGTAGATAAAATGGAAATAACAAAAGTAGTTAGTAAATTAGATATAAAACCTACTCTTTGTTATATATGTGGATTAGAAGATGGTTTATCTTTAGGAACTAATATTTTTGGAAATAAAGACTTTGCATGTTTGAATAATGGAATAGTAGTTACTAATGAATATTACTATAATGGAGATTGGTACAGTAGAGCAAATGGAGAAAAAATTGATATAAATATTATTGATTATAAGGAAAAAGAAAAATTAGATTATTATATTAATAGTATGGAGCAAGAGCTAACAATTTCAAATTCCATTGTACTTAATAACTTATTAAAGTAAATATATAGAGTAGTGGAAAAGGAATTTTTTATAATATAATTCCTTTGGAACGGCATATTCTTTGCACTGAACTGTAACAAGTAAAAAAATATTTTGTAGATACTGAATATTTAGAAAGGATTGAATTTTTATATGGATAGTAATAAATTAATGAACCCAGAGCTAGAAAATTCTATAGAAGAAAATTTAGAAACATCAATAAGACCCAAAGTTTTAGAAGAATATATAGGACAATCAAAAGTAAAGGAAAATATGAAAATTTATATAGAAGCAGCTAAAAAAAGGGAAGAAGCATTAGATCATGTTTTACTATATGGTCCTCCAGGACTTGGAAAAACAACACTTGCAAATATTATTGCAAATGAAATGAATTCAAACATAAAAATTACTTCTGGTCCCGCAATAGAAAAAGCAGGAGACCTTGCAGCTTTACTTACAAATTTATCTGAATTTGATGTTTTATTTATAGATGAAATACATAGATTAAATAAAAATGTAGAAGAAATATTATATCCTGCATTAGAAGATTTTACATTAGATATAGTAATAGGAAAAGGACCGACTTCAAAATCTATAAGAATAGATTTACCAAAATTCACATTAATAGGAGCTACAACAAAAGCAGGTTCATTATCTACACCACTAAGAGATAGATTTGGAATTGTAAGTAGATTAGAGCTATATGATATAAATGATTTAAAATCAATCGTAAAAAGAACTGCAAAAATATTAGATGTAGATATAGATGAAAAATCTGCAGAAGAAATTGCAAGAAGATCAAGAGGAACACCTAGAATTGCAAATAGACTTTTAAAAAGAGTAAGAGATTATGCAGCAGTATTATCTAATAATAATATTGATATAAAACTTACAAAAGTGGCGTTAAATAGATTAGAAATAGATGAAATAGGGTTAGATGATATAGATAGAAAAATACTAGAAACAATGATAGAAAAATATGGTGGAAGACCAGTTGGAATAGATGCTTTAGCAACAACAGTAGGTGAAGAAGTAGATACTATTGAAGATGTATATGAGCCATATTTAATACAAATAGGATTTATTTCAAGAACACCTAGAGGAAGAATTCCACTTCCTGCAGCATATGCACATATGGGATACGAAATGAAATAATATTTTTTTAGAATGGAGTTAAATATGAAAAAATTAAAAAATGTAATATTTTGGGCAGGCATTTTTATAACGATTTTAACATATATACTTGTAAAACCATTATCAGATTTAGATGAGGTATGGAATTTTAATATTGCTAGATGTATATCAATAGGACTTATTCCATATAAAGATATTAGCATGATAACAACACCGTTGTTAAGTTTTATAACAGCAATATTCTTAAAAATATTTGGTTCAGAAATGTTTGTAACAAGAATATTAGCCACAATACTTGCAACAGTAAATTTAATATTAGTATATAAAATTTGCAAAAAAGTTGATATTCCAAAGCAAATTGCAGGTGTTTTAGTATTAATAATTATATTTCTACTAAAAGATTACTTCTGTTTAGACTATAATTTTTTTGTGTTGGCAATAGGGTTAATAATAATATTACTAGAAGTAAAAAATATAAAAAAAGAAAAAATCACGATGAAAAATCAAATATTTATTGGTTTGCTAGGTGGACTAGCATTTTGCACAAAACAATCGATTGGTTTGTTAATTTGCTTTATTATAGTTATAAATCAGTTATTCTTTATAAAAAATAAATCTGATATAAAAAAATATTTGAAAATTATATTATTTAGAATAATAGGAATAATCATTCCTATTATGATATTTGTAATATATTTATTATACAATAAAGCCTTTTATGACTTTTTAGATTATTGTGTATTTGGAATAAAAACATTTTCAAATAGAATTTCATACAAATCATTAATTCAATCACAAAATTTAGTAATACAAATATTAAGTACTTGTGTACCAATAATATTAATATTTTCTACAATAGTAAATATAATAATGAAATGTTTAAAAAAAGAAAACAGAATATTCTTATTATTAAATGCATATAGTTTACCAATTTTTGCAATAGCATATCCAATTTCCGATAATATTCATTTTTTAATAGGTGCAATACCTACATTTATATTACTAATATATTTTATAAACTTAATTGCAAATAAATATATTAAAGTATCGGGTAAATATGTATTAGAATTTATAGAAATTATTTCTTTAGTATGGGTTATATTATGTACTACATATGTAGAATTTAAAAATTCAGAAACCCTAGGTATATTAAGTAAATATAAGGGCATAAACCATTTTAAAAATATATATGTATCAGAAAATTTAAACGATTCTATAAAAGAGATAGATAATTATATAAATTCGTCAGATAAAAAAGTATATATATTAGACTCATCAGCAGCAATATATATGATTCCAATAAATAAATATAATAAAAACTATGATATGTTCAATAAAGGAAATTTTGGAAGAGGAGGAGAAGAAACACAAATAGACCAAATAAAAAATGAAGATGCTAAATATTTAATTTTAAATGATAATTATACTAGAAATTGGCAAAATCCAGAAGAGGTAAGAGCTTATATAAAAGAAAATTTGAAATACATTGAAACTGTGGGAATTTATGATGTATATGAAAATATAATTGAAGATTAGATTTTAAAAGGTGAAGGAGATATAGAGGAATTTGTTGAATATAAAAGAAAGCTTGATGTTGATTATAAGTTGGTGGATATTAAAGAGTTTAACAGTCATATGGTGGTAACTTTTTAAAATTAATATATGCTTTGATTGATAATTATAAATATATTTGGGAGGTTGTTTGAGTTGAAAAAAATATCTTTAGTAATTCCTATGTACTATGAAGAAGAAGTTGTAGAAAAATGTTATTTAAAAATAACTGAAGTTTTAAAAAGTTTAGAAGATTATGATTATGAAATTGTTTGTATAAATGATGGTAGTAAAGATAAAACATTACCTATATTAGAAGATATTGCATCTAAAGATAATCGTGTAAAAGTAATATCTTTTACTAGAAATTTTGGACATCAATGTGCTGTAACAGCAGGTCTTAAATTTGTAACTGGTGATGCAATCGTAATAATTGATGCTGATTTACAAGATCCACCTGAAGTGATTCCTGATATGATTAAGTTATGGGAAAAAGGTAATGATGTAATTTATGGTAAAAGGAAAAAAAGAGCAGGTGAGTCAGCTTTTAAATTATTTACTGCCAAAATGTTTTATAAAACTTTAGATGCTTTGTCAGATGTAGAAATTCCTAAAGATACAGGAGATTTTAGATTAGTTGATAAAAAGGTTGTTGATGTTATTAACCAATTACCTGAACATAATAAATTTTTAAGAGGTTTGTTTAGTTGGGTTGGATATAAACAAATTCCATATGAATATGAGAGAAAAGAAAGAGTTGCTGGAAAAACAAAATATCCACTAAAGAAAATGCTAAAATTAGCTTCAGATGGGATAATAAATTTTTCAACTAAGCCTTTAAAATTAGTTGGATATCTAGGGTTGATAGCCATAATATTATCAATTTTAGTATTGATATATTCTATAATTTCTTATATATTTAAGTTAAATGAATTAGCACCAGGATGGACGTCAATTATGGTTGCAATTACATTATTTAGTGGAGTTCAATTATTATCTATATGGATAATGTCTGAGTATATTGCAAGGATTTATGATGAAAGTAGGCAAAGACCACAGTATATAATTGAAAAGAAGATAAATATAGATTAATCGTTATGATTTGCCAATGGTTTGTTTATAATTAGCCGTCTTTAGTAGTTGATATATATGAAAGGAGTAATTTTATGAAATTGTTAATGCATACTTGTTGTGCACCATGTAGTGTGTATTGTATAGATGAACTTAGGTCAGAAGGAATAGAGCCAACATTATATTGGTATAATCCAAATATACATCCATATATGGAATACAAATCGAGAAGAGATTGTTTAAAAGAATATGCGGAATCTATTAATGTAAAAGCTATATTTAAAGAAGATTATGGCTTAGATGAATTTTGCAAAAATGTAATTGGAGATTTACAAAACAGATGCGTAAATTATTGTTATAAAGTAAGAATAGAGCAAACAGCAAAATATGCAAAAGAAAATGGATATGATGCAATAACAACAACATTACTAGTTAGTCCATATCAAAAACATGAGGAGTTAGCAAAAATATGTGAAGAAATTGCAAATAAATATGGATTAAACTTTTTATATAGAGATTTTAGAATAGGATTTAGAGAAGGACAAGCAAAAGCAAGAGAGCTAGGCTTGTATATGCAAAAATATTGCGGATGTATTTTTTCAGAGGAGATGAGATATTATAACCGCAATCCTATACAAACCAGTAATACCAATGGTTACGAGATACCAAAAGAACCTAGAATGCAGGTTAAAAAAATAGAAAATAAAGAAGATTATATAGACTTACTTTTAGAGGCAGATCCTTCAAAAGACATGATACATAAGTATTTGAACGATTCTGATGTATATGCATTAAAAAAAGAAGATGAGCTAATTTCTATTGCAGTTATTTTGCACATTGATAGAAAAACATTAGAGTTAAAGAACATAGTTACAAAAGAAAATTACAGAAATAAAGGTTATGCAAAAACACTTTTAAAATCATTATGTGGTAATTATAAACAAAAATATGACAGAATGTTGGTAGGAACAACAGAGAATAATATTCCTTTCTATGTTAAGCAGGGATTTGATAAATACGAAAAAACAATTAAGAACTTCTTTATAGATAATTATAAAGAAGAAGTAAAAGATGGAGAACTAACTTGTACTGATTTAATATATTATTCAAAAGATTTAAAGAAAAAATAAAATATTATAGTTATTGAAATAATATCTAACATATATAAGAAATCTAATAGAAATATTAGATTTTTTATTTTGCCTTCAAAAAGGAAGGAGTAAAAAGAAAATGAAAAAAAATGAAAAAAACAAACCAAAAAATAACGAAAAAATTAAAAAAGAAACAGAAAAGATTAAAGAGATTATAAGAAAGGAGACAGGTATTTATATAAAGAAGATGAACTCAAGAAACTTAAAGAAAGAATTTGAACAATTTTATTATATTATGGCATCAAATTATTATGAGTGTTTAACAGCAATAGGGTATTTAGATGAAATAGAAACTGATTGCTTTGCTTGTATAAAAGATGATTACTTATCAGATTTTGTAAGGTCAATGAGTGCTATGATGAATAAAATATTTTGTGATGAAGAAAAAGACTTTTCAGATATAATGAATGGAATTATGAGAATGTTAATTTCTGAAGATAAAATTGTTAATATTATAAAAGACGATATACCTAATTGGGTAATATTAAGAAAAAAGATAAGACCAGGATTAGTAAATATTGTACCTTTATATGATAATTTAAATGAATACTATTTGAATTATTCATATAGTTATAATGTTCAAGAAGATATAAAACCTTTTATTGCAGGACTTAACAATTTATTTGGTAAATTAGCAGATGATGAGGAGTTTATATATGTTTCTACTCATTTACAAGATGATAAAGAAATAACAGAGGAATAAATATTAAAGACAAGAGTTAGCTTTTAAGAGTTAGCTCTTTTTTTGAGGAAAGGAGCAAGAATGGGAAAGTGTCAGATAATTGCAATAGCAAATCAAAAAGGTGGAGTTGGAAAAACAACAACTACATTTAGTTTAGGAGTTGCACTTAGTAAACAAGGAAAAAGAGTATTACTAATTGATGCAGATCCACAACGGAGATTTAACTACTTGTATGGGTTACTATAATCAAGATGAATTGCAGAATACTATTGGAACATTAATGTCTGATACTATATGTGATAATGAAATAAATGCAGAAAATGCTATTCTTCATCATAAAGAAGGAGTAGATTTAATTCCTGCAAATTTAGATTTATCAGCAATAGAGTTTTCATTAGTTAATGCAATGAGCAGAGAGTTCACGCTTAAAAATTCTATAAGAGGTATTAAAGATAACTATGATTATGTATTGATAGATTGTATGCCATCTCTTGGAATGATAACAATAAATGCTCTGGCTTGTAGTGATAAGATAATAATTCCAGTACAGGGAGAATATCTGGCTGCAAAAGGAATGGGACATTTATTAAAGACAGTTACGAGAGTGCAGAAACAAATAAATCCAAATTTGAAAATAGGTGGAGTATTACTTACATTAGTAGATAAAAGAACAAATTTATCAAAAGATGTAAGAGATACTTTAATCGACAATTATGGACAATATGTGAAAATATATGGTGCTGAAATACCAAAAGCAATAAATACTGCAAAATCAACATCAACAGGAAAGAGTATATTTGAATTTGATAAAAATAGTCCTGTTGCAAACGCATACAATAATTTAGCAAAGGAGGTATTAGAAAATGAAAGAACAAGACAAAAAGATGGTACTTCCAAAGTTAGATGATTTATTCACAAGTCAAGAACAAAGAGATAATCCAGTTGTTGATGAGGTAAAGGAAATAGAACTATATAAAATAGGAGAATTTCCAGACCACCCTTTTAGAGTTATAGATGATGATAAAATGGAAGAAATGGTTAAAAGTGTAAAAGAACATGGAGTTTTATTACCTGTTATAGTAAGAAAACGAGGAGAAGGAAATTATCAAATGATTTCTGGACATAGAAGAAAAAGAGCGTGTGAACTTGCAGGAATAGATAAAATAAAATGTATTGTTAAAGAATTAACTGATGATGAGGCAACAATTCTTATGGTAGATAGTAATATTCAAAGAGAAGAAATATTGCCTAGTGAAAAAGCATTTGCATATAAAATGAAACTTGAAGCTATGAAACATCAGGGGAAAAGAGTTGATTTAGAAGAAGATATAACTTCGCGACCATTGGGCGACAAGTTAAAAAGTGCAGAAAGAATGGGAGAAGAAGTTGGAGAAAGTGCAAGAACTATACAGAGATATATTCGACTTACTTATTTAATACCAGAGTTATTAGAACAAGTTGATAACAAAAGAATAGCTTTTAGACCAGCAGTAGAATTATCATATTTAAGTGAAGAAAATCAATATGTTGTAGAAAATATATTTGAATTTGATGAGGTAACACCTTCTTTAAGTCAAGCAATAAGATTAAAGAAATTAGAACAAGAAGGAAACCTAACAGAAGAAAAAATAGAAGAAATATTGCAACAGGAAAAGCCAAATCAAAAAGAATATATAAAGATACACAATGAAAAAATAGAAAAATATATTCCAAGTAGAGTTAAAGAATCTGGAAATGTTGAAGATTTTATTATTCAATGTGTGCAAGATTATATTAGGCGAGAACGAATAAAACAAGAAAGAAATTCCAGATAGTGTGTGAACAAAATTAGATATATTTAGTTATA
>JAGBDU010000085.1 GCA_017937285.1 Clostridia bacterium | reverse complement strand
TAATTATCCAGTCTTAAGGCATACTCAAATTATTGTAGGATTTCCAACTGAAACTGAGTTAGATGTTTTGAAAACATTAGATGCATTACAAAGAGCTTCATTTGATCATGTAGTAATAACACCTTATTCAAGAAGAAAGGGGACAAAAGCTTATGAATTAACACCATTATCAGAAGAGATTGTAAGTTATAGAATGAAAATATTTAATAATTGGCTAAAACTAAATAGAAATAATAAAATTTATAAAACTGTTAGAGATGAATTATTAAATTGTAAGAAGGAAAAGTAGTTAAAATATTTAGAAGAATAAAAATAGTGAAATTATGATAAAATATTAAAAATTGGATTATTCTTTATACATATTAATATCTTATCTAAAACAAATATAAATAATCGGAAATTTTGAAAGGAAGGTTAAGTATGAGAAAAAGAGATATTTTTATAGGTGGAGCATGGCCTTATGCAAATTATTATTTACATATAGGGCATTTAGCAGCATTATTACCAGGTGATATACTTGCAAAGTACTTTAGAGGAAAAGGGGATAATGTAATTTATGTTTCTGGTTCGGATTGTCATGGAACACCAATAACTGAAAGAGCTAGAAATGAAAATGTTTCTCCAAAAGAAATAGCAAATCATTATGATAAAGAGTTTGTGAAAACTTTTAATAATCTAGGATTTGAATATGATAAATATTCTAATACGATGTCTGATTATCATATAAAATATGTTGAAGGACAATTTAAGAAAATAATTGAAAATGGTTATATATATGAAAAAGAAGAGCTTCAAGATTACTGCAATAAATGTGATACTTTTTTATCAGACAGGGAAATTATAGGGGTATGTCCGCATTGTGGTGGAAAAAGTACAGGAGATCAATGTGATGTCTGTGGAGCTTCTTTAGATAATAATGAAGTTCTAGATAGGCATTGCAAGAAATGTGGTTCTAAAACCATTATGAAAGAAAATAAACATTTATATTTTAAATTGCATGCATTTGAAAAACAACTTCAAGAATTAATAAATAATAGTATGGATAAATGGAGAAAGAATGCATTAGGAGAAGCTCAAAAATATATTGATATGGGATTAAAAGATAGAGCAGCTACACGTCAATTAGATTGGGGAGTTCCTGTTCCAGTAAATGGATATGAAGACAAGAGAATTTATGTTTGGATTGAAGCTGTACTTGGATATTTATCTGTTGGCAAAGAAGTTGCAGAAAGCAGAAATATAGATTTTGATAAATTTATGTCAAATGAAAATCAAAATTTAAAGACATACTATATTCATGGAAAGGATAATATACCATTCCATACGACGATATATCCTGCATTACTTTTATCTATTAAAAATAATTATAGATTGCCTGATTATATTGTATCGTCAGCTTATGTTAATTTAAATAATGAAAAAATGAGCAAATCAAAAGGAAATTTAATTACCGCTAATGAGTTATTAGAAATATTTGATAGTGATACATTAAGATTTTATTTTTCGTTTAAAGGTCCTGAAACTAATGATATTAACTGCTCTTTAGGTGATATTATTCAAATGCATAATAAATTTTTAGTTGGAGTATTAGGAAACTTTATAAATAGAAATTTGTCATTTATTAACAAAAAGTTTAATGGAGAAATCAGAGAAGCCGATATTGATGAAGAAATCAAAGAATTAACGAAAAAATGTTATAAAAATGTTGGGGATTGTTTTGAAAAAGCAGAAATAAGGAATGCTGTAACTAAAATATTCGAATATATAAGTTTAGCAAACAAATATTATGATTGTGAACAGCCTTGGATTAAAGTAAAAGAAAATATTAATGAATTTTATAATATTACTTATACTTGTACTTATATGATAGCAAATATATCTAATATAATTGCTCCAATATTACCACATGCTTCTTTAAAGATTAAAGAAATGTTAAATTTACCAGAATACAAATGGGAAGAAATAGAAATAAATGGCGATTATAAAGTTCAAAATTTAGAGATTTTATATAGTAAGTTAGAAGAAGAACCTTAGTATTTAAACTCAAACTTGATTCAATAGAGAAGACAGGATATTAATATGTGAAAGATATTTTAACTAAAAAATAATCTATTAATTTATGTTTATATTTCAAAAACACTTCAAAATCACTTCATTGTTTTTATACCAAAAACAATTATAATGGTATTATAAAAGATAGCCAAAAGGAAGAGAAAGTTTTAAACTTTCTCTTCCTTTTGCTCTAAAAAGGAGTGATAAAATGAGTTTACTTAAAACATCAAATAATATTACATATAATTCATATGTACCAATATCTAAAAGTTTATTATATAAAGATGAATATAAAAACTTATCATCTGGAGCTAAAATCTTATACGAATACATAGTAGATAGATGGAATTTATCAAAACAAAATAATTACTGTAATAAGAAAAGTGAGGTATATGCATTTTTTTAGCAAGAAGAACTTTGCAAATTGATGAATGTATCCTTAGGAACTATAAAAAAATATTTAATATTTTAATTCATAAAATTTAACATTTACTAATATTCTTTATTAAGAAAATAAGGAGGTAATATTAAATGAGTAATCAAGAAGAAAAAGAAATTTATAAAATAGATAACAAAAATTATACCGTAATAACAAGAAAAATAGAAAATGCAGAAAGTTTAAATAATTTATATACAGTATTTAGTAAATATGCAATAAAAAAATTAAGTATAAAAAATTAAAACAGCTGACTAAATAAAGAAAAAGAGCTATAATTGTGTCATCAAGTGTTAAATAGTTCTCGTTAATTAAAGGAGGGCGATTTAATGAATGGTTTAAACTGTAATCAAGTAAATAATAATTTACTTTTTACAATGCAAAATACAAGTTCTGCTAAATTCAAAGTAGCAGGATATCTTAGATTATCTACAGAAGATGGAGATAAAGATGTTAGTGATAGCATTATAAGTCAAAGGAGTATTATTGAAAACAAAATAAAAGAGCTAGGCAGTGATTTTGAATTAGTAGACTTTTACATAGATGATGGTTATACAGGTCTTAATACTAATAGACCATCATTTCAAAGAATGTTAAAAGATATTGAAAGCTCAAAAATAAATACAATAATAACCAAGGATTTATCAAGACTTTCAAGAAACAGCTTTGAGGCAAATTATTATATTGAATTATACTTTTTAGAGCGAAATATTAGGTACATATCTGTATTAGACAATGTTGATACATATCTAAAAAATTCAAATAATGATATGATTGGGTTTAAAACATTAATTAATGATTGGTATAGTAGAGATATTTCTAGAAAAGTAAAATCTGGTGTTTGGGCGAGAAAAGAGAAAGGTTTATATTTAAGTTCGAGAGCACCTTATGGATATAATAAAAGCAAAAACAATAAAAATCAATTAATTATAAATAAAGAGCAAGCAGAAATAGTAAAATTGATTTTTGAAAAATTTGATAATGGAGATAGACAAGCGACTATTGCTAAATATTTACAAGAGCAAAAAGTATTAGCTCCAAGTAGTTATGATGATAATGGAATTTTTAGAAAAAGTGTGTATAAATGGGATTGTGCCGTTAGTAAAATCTTAAGAAATAAGGTATATTTAGGTCATACAGAGTACGGAAAAAGAATTAACCTTAGTTATAAATCAGAAAAAGTTAAATATATTCCAAAGGATGAATGGAAAATAGTATTAAATACACATGAACCCATTATAGATAAAGAGCTATTTGATAGAGTTCAAAGAAAATTAAATATTATAAGTAAAACAAAGAAAGTGAAGTTTGAATGGCTTTTAAATGGACTGGTATATTGCAAGGAATGTGGATCTCAAATGGTGCTAAAGGTTGAATATAAATCTCCAGGAGCAATAAAGTCAAAAAGACTTCATTGTGTGGAAGGAATAAGAAAAAATAGTAATGTATTTTGTAACAGAAAAAGTAAAGGAATAAAAGAAGAAATACTTACAAAAATTGTATTAAAAAATGTAAAAGATAAGATAAACAAAATAATAAATGTAGAAAAAATTGAGAATCTTATTCTTGCACAATATAAAGAGAACAATACAAAAATGTTTGATGATACAATTAAAAATTACGAAAAACAATTAGCTAAAGTTCAAAAAAACATTACATCATTATATGAAGATTACAGAAATGAAATATTAGAGCAAGATGATTATAAAAGATTTTATAAATCTGAGCTTGAAAGAAAAAATAATATTAAAAGCAATATTGCCAAATTAGAGGAAGAAAGAGCTAACAAACCAAAATTAAGTCTTGAACAATTAAAAAAGATAATAGAAGATATATCTAATATAGATAATTGGAACAAGCAGATCTTAGCAGATTTAATTTATAATGTGGAAGTTGATATTGAAAATAATATATATATTAATTACAGATACGATATATTTGAAATGGTATAAAATATATGAAAGAGTATAAAGCAGGAATATATTTAAGACTTTCACAAGAAGATATTCAAGAAAATAACAGTATAGAGGCACAACGAATTATAACAACAGAGTATGCCAAAAAGAAGGGGTTTACTGTTGTACAAGAATATGAGGATAATGGATATTCTGGTATGTTAGATTCAAGACCAGGGCTTAATAGAATGGTTGTAGATATTATAACTAATAAAATAAATATGGTAATTGTAAAAGATATTAGTAGATTAACAAGAGATAAAAATAAAACAGGTTATTATACTGAAATATTTTTTCCAGATAATGATGTTAGATTTATCTCAGTAACAGAATTAATTGATAGTGGTGAAAGGTATGAAATTGATGATAGCATAATGCTTAGAGGTATAGTAAATCAATATTATGTTGCTGATATTTCAAGAAAAATTAAATCAGTAAAAACAAATAAAAAGAAAAATGGAGAATATGTTGAATTTTTTGTTCCTTATGGTTATAAAAAAGATGAGAATGATAAATATAAAGTTGTAGTAGATGAAAATGTATCAGATAATGTTAAATTAATATTTGATATGTATTTACAAGGCTTTTCACAAGGAAAGATTGCAAAATATTTAACAGAGCTTGGGTTTGATACACCTAAAAAATATAAAGGGCAGAATGTTAAAATAAATGAATGGAGAAATGATACCATTGGAAGAATATTAAAGGATCCATTTTATAGAGGGCAAATGATTATAAACAAATATGTTACTGATTTTAAAACAAAGAAAACTAAAAAGACACCAAAAGATGATTGGCAAATTATAGAGGGCAAGCAGCCACCGTTAGTTTCAGCGGAAAAGTTTGAAAAAGTACAAGAATTGTTAAGAAAGAACTTTTCTAAACCAAAACAAAAATATGAGTATCTACTAAAAGGTTTGGTGTTTTGTGGTCATTGTAAATCAAGGATGCAATATAAATATAGGATTAGAACTAAGGTTAAAGGTAAAATTTTGGACAATCCTACGAAATGTTGGTATTATAAATGTAGAATGATTTATGAATTTCCAAGTATTTGCAATAAAGGACATACAATTAGTGAAGAAAAACTTAATAAAATTGTATTAGAATCTTTAAGAAAACAATTATCAAAATATAAAATTGATGAATATACTGGCAAAGTTATAAATGAGTATAAGCAAAATGATGTTAATTATAAATTGCTTGAAAAATATAAAAAGAAAAAGGTAAAAATGGAAACAAATATTGCTAATTTATATAATAAAAAGCTAGAAGGACTTGTTTCTATTGAAGAATTTAAAGAGCAGTATGGTAAATTAAAATTAGAGCTTAAAGATACTGAAGTAAAAATAGATGAGCTTAATGAAAAATGTAATGATTTTGAAATTAACAATAAATTCAAGCAAATAATAATTGATTTCAAAAATGAAAAAGAATTTGATAATGAAGTATTAAAGAATTTAATTAATAGAATTGAAATTTATGAAGATATGAGAATTGACATATCGTATAAAATTTAACATTTTAAATGTTAATTTATTTTTAATAGTATAACTTCAATTAAAATAACTAGCTCGATGAGGGTGCAGAAAGTAGTAATGGAATTAGTGAAGCACAAACAAACTTAAATATAGCACTAAAATTACAAAATTTATTAGAGCAAAGTGGAGCAACTGTAATACTTACAAGGTCAGATGAAAATGCAATATACGATATAGATAGCAAAACATTAAAACAGAAAAAAATATCAGACTTGCATAATAGAGTAAAAATAGGAAATGAAAGTTCAGCAGATTTATTCGTATCAATACATTTAAATAAAATTCCACAACAACAATATTCAGGCTGGCAAACATTTTATAAATCTGGTGATGAAAACAGCATAAAACTTGCTAAAAGTATTCAAAGTAGTTTAAATGAATCTATCCAAAAAGAGAACAATAGAGTTGCAATGAAATTAGATACTGTATATATAATGAAAAAAGTTGAAATACCAATAACTATTGTAGAGTGCGGATTTTTATCAAATCCAGAAGAAGAAAAGAATTTGTTAGATGATTCGTATCAAAATAGACTAGCATGGGGAATATATAGTGGAATAGTAGATTATTTTAATAATTGATAAAAAATATATAAATTTATAAAAAAAGCATAAAAATTAATAAAAAAACACGAAAAAGCACTAAAAATAATAGAAATTTTTAAAAAAATGAACTTTTTTTGCTAAAAATGTATAGTTTAATTTGAAATTGTTAAAAATATATGGTATAATATCAAATAGTCGCATTGAAAAAAGGGAGTGTGAAAATTTATTTTAAGCAATAGATTAAAAAACTATACAAACGATAAAAGAAAATTAACTGCAATAATATCTATAGCTGTAATGATAATATTAGCAATAATTTTAGTAAGAAGTAATTGTAAAATTGCCTACAAAGTAACATTAAACGGAGATGTAGTAGGGTATGTAACAGATAAAGATAAATTTACTTGTACAATAACTAATAAAGTATTAAATCAAGATAACGAAAATATAGAAGTAATAGTTTTAAATGAGATACCAAAATACTCATTAGCTATTATAAACAAAAATAAAAAAACAGATGAAGAATCAATAATAAGTATTTTAAAATTAAAAGCTGATGTAACATATAAATTATATGCCATAACATTAGCAGGAGAAGATAAAGCTTATGTTAATACTTTAGAAGAAGCAAAAGAAAAAGTAAGTGAATTAACAGAAAAATACGGAAAAAATTCAGAATCAGAATTCGGAGTAAGAGAAGTATATACAGAAAATATTTTTGAATATAAAAATATGAAATATGCGACTGCTACAAAATTAAGTAGAGATTTAGATAACGAAGAAAAAAGTAAAGAACAAGCAGAAAAAAATCAAAAAGCGATACAAGTGGCTAAAGCAGAAGAAAATACAAATGCAAGTTATGTAAATGGAGTTTGTTTTTCAATAGCTCCTGTATCTGGTAGAATTTCTTCAAGATATGGTGCAAACGAAAGTATAAGAAACCATACTCATAAAGGATTAGATATTGCAGCAAGCAATGGTACACCAATTAAAGCAGCTGCAGATGGTGTAGTAACATATGCTGCATATAGTGGGGGATATGGATATTTAGTAAAAATTTCTCATGGAAATGGTGTTGAATCATATTATGGACATTGTAGTAAATTATATGTAACAGCAGGACAAACAGTAAAAGCAGGAGATACAATAGCAGCAGTTGGTTCAACAGGTAATTCAACAGGTAATCACTTACATTTTGAAATCAGATTAAATGGAACACAAGTAAATCCACAAAATTATTTATATAATTAGTGTAGTGGGAAAAGGGGACGGTTCTCTTTTCCCACTGAACTCTAATTGTTAAACGGAAAGTTTAACAATTAGAGTTTATTTTTGCTTGATTTAAATCTATTTATCAAAAAATGTGCTTATTCAGTTAATTTTCTAATTGCCTTAACAAAAATCTCTATACTAGTAAATAAATCATCAATATCAATATACTCATCAGCTTGATGACACATATCCATTTTTCCAGGCATTGTGCATCCAAAAGATACAACATTTGTAAAAGCTCTAGCATATGTTGCACCTGCACAAGTAATGGGTTCTTCATGTAAACCAGTTACCTCATTAAATACACTACATAGAGTAGTAACTAAATAATCTGTTTTAGGAACAAATAATGCAGCTTTTTCATCTTCAAATTTTATAGTGATGTCAGAATAGTCTAATATTGCATCATTTATTTTTTGTTTTATAATAGCTGGATAAATTGTTACAGGTATTCTAATATTTAAACCAAGTGTAATAATATTATTTTCAAATTTTATATTTCCGACGTTTAAAGTTAAATTACCAGATTCATCATTACAATTAATGTTTAGTAGATTTCCATTTATTTCTGTATTTATTTTTGAATCCACAAATTGTAATAATGGCTGATTAATATTATGTAAACAAAATAATTTATTTAAGATAATTAATAATCTAGATAAAGCGTTTATTCCTAAATCTGGATATGCACTATGTGCTGCAACACCATTTGAAATTAATTTTATTTGATTATTATCTATTTTTTTTATATCAATATGAAAATTAAGTTCGACTATTAAACTATTTAATTCAGATAATATTTGCTCTAATGGAATATTAGAAATTTTCAAAGTTGATTCTGCATACTTTGGAACAATATTTATAGCATTATCACATATAATATCTTTAATTTTTATATTGTCATCTGAAATGTAATTAGACGTTAAAAAAGCATTTAAAAATCCTTTTTCTGCATAAATACAAGGAAAATCAGCATCAGGACTAAAACCTAGGGTAGGTAGCTCTTCATGAGACTTATAATATTCAATACATTTCCAAGATACTTCTTCGTTTAAACCTAATATTAAACGAACTCTTTTGTTAACATTCATTGTATCCATAACATATTTCATAGCATAAAGAGAGGCAATAACTGGACCTTTATCATCAATTGCACCTCTACCATATAATTTGTTATCTTTTATAACTGGCTCAAAAGGGGCACATTTTGTCCAGCTATCGCCAGCAGGAACAACATCCAAATGCCCTATAATTCCAAGAAGTTCATCTCCTTTACCAAATTCGATATATCCGCAATATCCATCTATATTTTTTGTTTTAAATCCTAAAGAACTGGCTAGATTTAAAACATAGTTTAATGCATCAGCACAATTTTTGCCAAACGGCATACCAGGTAATGCTTGTGATTCCAAAGATATACTTGGAATTTTTATTAATTCACATATTGTGCTTAAAATATTATCTTTATTATCATCTAAAAATTTTTTTATCATATGTTTAATCCTCCTTTTTTGAATTATAGTTAAAAAAGTATTAGATATCAATATAATTTTGAGAAAATTTATTGGGGACGGAGATTTTCAACACCAAAATTAGAGTTTGTGGGGCTGGTGTTAATGTTTGAAAATGTGCTTTTAAATTAACCGACTATATAGTGTTAGTTTATATTATGTGCTCTAAATTAGCCGTCCGAAGGGTTAGTATATATTATTTTTTCAAATATTACTGGCTCATTCCATAGTTTAAGAAATTCTAAGCTCAATTTCGGGTGCCCCTTTCTGTGCTCTTTTCTCCAAAGTCGAAAAGCCACGAACATCCCCCAAAAATCTCCGTCCCCCGAAAATCTCCGTCCCTCGAAAATCTCCGTCCCTCGAAAATCTCCGTCCCCCGAAAATCTCCGTCCCCAAAAATCTCCGTCCCCGAAAATCTCCGTCCCCGAAAATCTCCGTCCCCGAAAATCTCCGTCCCCGAAAATCTCCGTCCCCGAAAATCTCCGTCCCCGATTTTCTCCGTCCCCGATTCTCCGTCCCTGTTGACACAATAATAAAAAAGAGTATAATAAACAAAAAAGAATGGGAGAGAAAATGAAAGATATAACACAAAAAATACAAAAAAAATTATTTGAATTACAAGATAAAAAGTATAAAGAATTTCATGGGACTTTATGTAATACATGTAAGTATGAAATAATTGGAGTCAGAGTACCAAACCTTAGAATGTTAGCAAAAGATATTATAAAAGAAGATTTTAGAGCATTTTTAGAAGATGAAGAAATTACATATTATGAAGAATCTATGTTAAAAGGTTTAATAATAGGAATGGCTAAACTTTCATTTGATGAAACGTGTAAATATTTAAAAAAATTTGTGCCTATTATAGATAATTGGGCTGTTTGCGATATAACATGCTCTAGCCTAAAAATAACTAAGAAAAATATAAGTGAAATGTGGAAATTTCTACTCCCATATGCTAAATCAAATAATGAATATGAAATAAGATTTGCAATGGTAATGTATTTATCATACTATATAGATAAAAAATACATAGAAGAAATATTTAAAATAATAGAAAATATAAAAAATGACGGATATTATGTAAAAATGGCAATTGCGTGGCTTATTTCGATTGCATATATTAAAGAAAAAGATATAACTAAACAATTCTTAAATACTACAAATATAGATAATTGGATATATAATAAAGCATTACAAAAAATAATTGAGTCATATAGGGTAGATAAAAATGAAAAAGAAATTATAAAAAGTATGAAGAGAAAATAGTATAAGATTAAACAAAAAGAAAGAACATATTTAAAGTTATTTAAAAATAAATTATATTAGGAGGGCATATATATATGTGTAAATTAGATAAAATTGCTATGGAAAAAGCAATAGAAGAATCAAAAATTAATTTTGAAAATAATTTTAAAAAGGGGGGACCATTTGGTGCAGTAATAGTAAAGGACGGAAAAATAATTAGTACAGCTCATAATACAGTTATTGAGTCTAAAGATGCAACAGCACATGCTGAAATTAACGCAATCAGAAAAGCATCTAAAAAACTAAATACACATGATTTAACACGGATGTATATTATACACAAGTGCTGAGCCTTGTCCGATGTGCTTATCTGCAATTATCTGGTCAAACATAAAAGATATTTATTATGCTAACACCAAAAAAGATGCAGATGATATTGGATTTAGAGATGATATGATTTATGAATATATTAAAGGAAATAACAAATCTATTTTAAACTTGCATCATATAAAAAATGAAGAAGCATTAAAAGTATTTAAAAAATTCAAAGAATTAGAAGATAAAAATATATATTAATGAGCTTATAACAAAAAATTATAAGCTCACATTTTATATTTTAGTAAAGTTATATTTTGGAAGAAAAGATATACATAAAATAAAACTAGAAAAAAGAGCATAAAAATATATTAAAAAAATTTTGTAAAAGTATTATAAATAACAGGTGCAAAAACACTAAAAAACTGTTTTGGCGTAGCTTATAAAATAGTTGACAAATTATTAATATATTGATAATATAAATGCGAATAAACGAGGTGATAGGATGATATTATATCCTAATTTATATTGTAAGGATGTAACACAAATAACAATTGAAATATTAAAACAAAACGACATCAAAGGACTAATATTAGATGTAGACAATACTTTAATAGATTATAATAGAAATATGGATAGAAAAGTAGAACTTTGGGTAGATAATTTAAAAAAGCAAGGAATAAAGTTTTGCATAGTTTCAAATACAAACAAACATGAAAAAGTAAAAGCTGTATCAGAAAAATTAGATATACCATATTTTTACTTTGCAAAAAAACCATTTAAAAAAGGTTTCTTAAAAGCAAAGAAACAAATGAATTTAAATGAAAAAAATATTGCAGCCGTAGGTGATCAAATAATGACAGATATAATCGGAGCAAATAGATGCAAGATGTTTTCAATATTGATAGAGCCAATAAGTGAAAAAGATATATTTATAACAAAAGTTAAAAGGCCTATAGAAAAATGCATTATAAATAGATATTTAACTAAAATGCATAGAGAGAAGGAATAAGATGTATATAAATGATGTAAATATAATTATTTATGTAATAGCTGCAGTATTAGGCGCAATTACAGGACAATTTTCAGATTTATTAAATTTTTTATTACCAAAACATAAAAAAATATTATCAATAAAAAATATAAAAGAATATATAAAAGGTGCAAAACCTAAATATTTATTAATGGTTATACATATTTTAATTTATATAGGAATATTATACAGGTATGGAGCTAATGATATAAATACCATAAAGTATATGGCATTAACACCATTAATAATATCAGCTTTTTATATTGATTATAAATTACAAATAATACCAAATCGATTAACATTAAGCATATTTGAAATCGGGCTAATATTTACTTTTATACATGGAATTTCAAATATAAATGTAGCAATAAGTATGTTTCAAGGCTTAGTAGCAGGTTGTTTAATCTTTTTCATAATAACAGTGATAGGTGGTCTTATATTTGGTAAAGAAACAATGGGATTTGGAGATGTAAAAATGATGGCAGCTTTAGGGTTATATTTTGGATTTCAAGGAATAATAGCAGTAGCAATTTTATCATTTTTAATATCAGCCATATTCAGTATTGTTTTAATAATAATACAAAAAATAAGGCATAAAGATATAATGGAATATATTGCATTTGGGCCATTTATTGTTGTAGCATCATTTATAGTAATATTTGTACCAATAGAAATATTAATGATATTACCTTTTGTAATATTCTCATTTGGAAAATATAAATTATAAAAAATAAAAGAGGGATGTGTATGAATACTAAAATTAAATGGTTAAGAAATAAATTAATTGGATTAAACCTACAAGGGATGATTATAACAAATCCTGTTAATATACGATATTTAACAAATATAGAAGCAGAAGGAATATTATTAATCACACGAAAAGAAAATATATTTTTAACAGATAGCAGATATATAGAGCATGTAAATTCTACACTAACAATAGAAGACGGAATTGTAGTTTTTGACATAAAAAATATTACATTAGATGATTACGAAAATTTCTTTTTATTTTGTGAAAATGTAGGTTTTGAAGAAGCTAATTTAACATACGCAAAATACAAAGAATATATGCACAAATATAGAATAAATAACTTTGAGGAAACCGAAGGTATTATCGAAAAGCAAAGAATGATAAAAGAAGAAGATGAAATAAGCAACATAAAAAAAGCATGCAATATTACAGATAACTGTTTTGAATATCTAAAAGGATTTATAAAAGTTGGAATGTCAGAAAAAGAAATTGCAGCAGAGATTGAAAATTTCTTTATGAAAAATGGTGCTGATGAATTGGCATTTAGTACAATTGTTGCATCTGGAAAAAATTCATCAATGCCACATGCAATTCCAACAGATAAATTAATTGAAGCTGGAGATCCAATAACCATAGATATGGGGTGTAAATATAAAGGCTATTGCTCAGATATGACAAGAACAATATTTGCAGGATATGTACCTCAATATGTAAAACCAGTATATGATTTAGTATTAAAAAATCAAATACAAATTGCAGAAAGCATAAAAGAAGGTGCAAATATAAAAAACATATCTAAAACAATAGAAAGCAATATAAAATTAAATGGATTTGACATGTTACATAGCTTAGGACATGGAGTAGGATTAGAAATACACGAATATCCATTTTTCGGAAATAGGGTAGATTTCTATTTAAAAGAAAATATGGTTATAACAAATGAACCAGGAATATATATTCCAAATAAATTTGGAGTAAGAATAGAAGATACTGTATTAGTATCAAAATACTCATCAATAAATTTAACAAAATCAGATAAAAATTATGTTGTAGTGTAAGAAGTATTGATTTTTTGGCAATAATAGTGTATTATATATAAATATGAAAAATAAAAAATTTTAAGGGGGAAATTATAATGGCAGAAGTATATATGGCAGGAGATTTTAGAAACGGAACAACATTTGAAATGGAAGGAAATGTTTTCAAAGTAGTTGAATTTCAACATGTAAAACCAGGTAAAGGAGCAGCTTTTGTTAGAACAAAATTAAAAAATGTAATTACAGGAGCAGTATTAGAAAAAACATTTAATCCATCAGAAAAATATCCAGGTGCAGAAATAGAAAAAAGAGAAATGCAATATTTATATAATGATGAAGATTTATATTATTTTATGGATAACGAAACTTATGAGCAAATGCCTCTAAACAAAGAACAATTAGGGGATAGCCTAAAATTCATAAAAGAGAATATGAATGTTAAAATATTATCTTATAAAGGAAATGTATTTTCTGTAGAGCCACCAATGTTTGTTGAATTAGAAGTAACATACACAGAGCCAGGATTTTCAGGAAATACAACAACAACATCAGGAAAGCCAGCAACACTAGAAAATGGATACGAAATATCAGTTCCACTATTTATAAACATAGGAGATGTTATAAAAATAGATACTAGAACTGGTGAATATATGGAAAGAGTATAATCAGAAAGGATTAAAAAATGTCTGAATTAAGTAATAAATATCGTGAGATAATGGATGAAATTAATGAAAAAATTACGGATGAAAAGCAATTAAATTTCGTAAAAAATAAAATTTCAGAAATATCAATAATTTTTATAGATATAATTGATAGAATGAGTGAACTTGTAGAAGAAAAAGTTGTTGATATAGAAAAAGGTCAAAAAAATATAGAAAAAAAATTAGCAAAAGTACAAAAAGTTATTGATGTTATAGAAAAAGATATATATGATGATGACTTTGAAATTGAAATAGTATGTCCATATTGTAATAATGTGTTTTTTACTGAAATTAATGAAGACGAAGAAAACGAAATAGAATGCCCAGAATGTCATAACATAATAGAAGTAGACTTAAATGCAGATTATGACGAAGATAATTCTAATTGTTCTGGAAATTGTCATTCTTGTGGAGGATGCAATTTTGAAGAAAATGAAGATAATGATGAGGGTGATATGTAATAAAAAACTATAGTACTTACGAAATACCCACATTTAGTAGATACAATAAAAAAGACTATTGTGTCTACTAAATGAGGTGCATTTCACTTATAAGTACTATATTTTTTTTACTAGTGTTCTATAATAGAAAAGTTCAATTCTTGAATAAAGTATAACTAATGTAAGCTTTCCTATTATAGAAATAATTGAACACAATTTTTTACAAAAATTGGACTACGAACAACAATTAAACGCGGGCTATAAGAGCGTTATTTTAATATCAAATACTATTCAGCCCACTATTTTTTTATACTGAAAATACTTAATAACAATATATAATAAAAATACTTAATAAAAATAGTTAATCAAAATACTTAATAACAATATAGAATAAAAATACTTAATAAAAATAATGTAATTAAATTATCTTATACTATCGAAATAATCTAAAGGATTTTTATAAACATTATTTTCTTTTATTGAAAAATGTAAATGAGGGCCAGTAGTTGCACCGTTCGTAGGATTACCATTAGAATCATGATATTTATTATTAGCAAAAACATAAACATTTTTTGGACCAACTTGAGCAATAAGTTGTCCTTTTTTTACATATTGTCCAGGACTAACAATAAAATTTGGAGAAACATGGCAATATGATGTTGATATATTATTATTTATTATTGTAACTGTGCAACCGCCACTACCACTAAAATTGGCAGTTACAACAGTTCCATCCATTACAGCATATATATTAGTACCAGGTGTTGCAGGAATATCTATGCCTTTATGTAAGGAAGACGCAAAGGCAGTAGGTGAGGCCCTTTTGCCAAAATATGAGCTGATTTTTGTGTGCCCGAGGAAGTGGCCAAACAAATTTATCGCTATAAATAGGTGTAGAGGGCGAAGATATTATTACATTATTAGTAGTATTGTAATAAGAAGAGCTGGATATAGTAGATGAAAAAAAGATTATAATAAAAATAGAAAAAAATATAATTAATAAATAAAAGTATTTGAAATATTTTATAAAAACAACCTCCAATAAAATAAAAATTTTTATATTGATAATAATATAGTTATAAGATTAGAGTTAGAAAAGAAATTAAATATTTATTGTATTAAAAAATAAATTATTATTGTTAGCAAAAAGTTAAATAATCAGTGATATTAATAACTCAAATAAAGTTACGATTTTTAGTTATTTTTTATAATATAATTCTTTTGTAACGTTTCAGCTTTAGCTGTGAATAGGAGCTAAATAAAAATATAAAATATAATTATGTATAAGTTATAATACAGCCTACAAATTTTATAAAATTATTTTTTAAATGCAAAAAATTTGCTTATAAAAAAGTTCAATATAATAACTAAAATTGTAATTAATGTTTTACTGATTAACTTTGGAATAGTAATTATATTAAATAATAAATAAAACCCTACTAATTCTATAACCATTGTAAATGCTCTTCCAAGCATAAATTTAAAAAATTCATAAAACTTTTCTTTAAATGTTGATGCTGTAGAATTAAATACTAGGCCTTTATTTGTAAAATACGCAAATAATACTGCTAAGATGATAGCTATAACATTTGAAAAGTTTTCTTCTAATTTAAATGATGTTAATATTGCAAATGAGCCAATATTTACAATTGTAGTTAATATGCCAAATACAATGTATAGTACTATTTCTATTGTTAGAAATTTTTGTATTAATAAAAATAATTTTTGTGGGAATATTTTTTTAGAAATTTTTAAAATAAAATTTATTACATTTTGTGTTAAAGTTTTTATTTTTTCCATAAATAAGCTCCTTTGGTTTATAATAATATATAGTTTGGGAAAGCAATATTTAGTTACAATTTATAGCTAAAAGTAAGCAGTTCCAAAGGGATTATATCAGATAATAAAAAAATAAACAATATAAAAAAATTAGAATAAAACTGGCAGGGGTACTAAGACTCGAACTCAGACCTGTGGTTTTGGAGACCATCATGCTAACCATTAACACCATACCCCTATGTGAACTTTTATTATATTAGCATACATTTTATAAAAAAGCAAGACAGAAGATGAAAAAAATTAAATATTGTTTTTTACATAACTTGGTTGACAAAATGGAGAAATATAGTATAATATAGATATGCTGAATATAAAGGAGAAATTATTATGTTAGCAAAAATTTGGAAAAAATTATTAATGTTAATATTAATTATAGCATGTTTATTTAATGTAATAACAAAATTTGTAAAAAAGTCATCATTAAAAGATGAGCTTTCTACATCTGCAAGATATGTTAATGAGTTAAATAATGAAAAATAATTTCAAAAGTATTGAAAAGTACAAAAATATGTGATAATATATTAAACAGTTTTATTACAATAATTAAAGGAGAGGTGAATACATAATGAAAGAAGGAATACATCCAAACTATCAAGAAGCAACAATCACTTGTGCTTGTGGAAATGTTCTAAAAACAAACTCAACAAAAAAAGAAATGAAAGTTGATGTTTGCTCAAAATGTCATCCATATTGGACTAACAACCTAAAAATGGAAAAAACAGGTGGTAGAGCAGAAAAATTCAAAAAGAAATTTGGAATACAATAAAAAACGAAATAGAAAAAACTATTTCGTTTTTTTTTGCGGTGCGACGGGCATGTCATTTAGTTAATCGGTGAAAGTCCGTAGTGGAAGTATATATCGCCAACCAAATAGAGAACGTTATTTGTTTAATCGTTGTAAAATAAAAAATGTTGAAAAGTTTGTTTAGAATTATTCCTGAAAAAGTTACAACATATACATCTGCTACTTGCGAAAAGAAAAAGAAAAAGGAATATAATAATCAGTTTGGAACTTATACTTATAGAGATGTTCCTTCTTTAGTATATCCACTTGGCATAAAAATTATTGAAGAAGATGAATATTTAGTTCAAATTGCAACTCCAGAAAAAGCATTGTGTGATAAACTATACACAATTAGTCCAGTAAAAAATTATGCAGAACTCGAAAATCTAATATTTAATGATTTAAGAATAGATGAAGATGAATTTAGAAAGTTAAATATAGATGATATAGAAGAATTGTCAAATTCATATCATTGCAATAATGTTACTATGCTATATAGATATATGAGGAGGGAGATAAATGAATAGTGTATCAAAATAAAATAAAAATGAACGTATTGCTTTTTTTGTCGAAAAAAGTAAAAATTACCATTGACAAATAAAAAAGTTATTAATATACTTAATAAGTAAAGATAAACATTTATAAAAATTTATAAATTAAAAAAGGCGGGCACAGAAGATGAAAAAAGAAGAAAAAAACAAAAACTTAAAAATGGCTGAAACCCTAATAAAACTACACACACACACACACACAC
>JAGBDU010000028.1 GCA_017937285.1 Clostridia bacterium | reverse complement strand
GTGGCTTTTCGACTTTGGAGAAAAGAGCACAGAAAGGGGCACCCAAAATTGAGCTTAGAATTTCTTAAATTATGTAGGGAGCCATTAATGATTTCGAAATTATATATATCAACTGCTCAAGACGGCTAATTTTAAGGCACATCTCAAAACAAAAACCAGCCCCACAAACTCTAATTTTTGTGTTAAAAATCTCCGTCCCCGATTCTCCGTCCCCAACCTGACAAACTCCAATTTGTGTCAAAAATCTCCGTCTCCAATTCTCCGTCCTCAACTTGACAAACTCCAATTTTATTCACAAAAATATTAGTTTCTATTTAGTATTATGACAACTTTAATTTTTTGCCCCGTCCCCAATGCCAAAATCTCCCCAAATGGGAAAAGAGAACCGTCCCTTTTTCCCTAAAAACAAAATTTATAAAATTCTTCTATTGATAAATAAAAAAGTCTTGTAAAAACAGAAAAATAATTATATAATGTAAAAAACACAAAAGATAAAGGAGATAGTAAAATGAAATACCAAAAATTTATTCCAGAAGGATGGCATATAAATAAAAAAATAATAGGAACTAATGTATTAGACAGAGCTATTAAAACTCAAGAAACATTAGAAGCCAAAGTTGTTAATTGTGATGAAAACTATAATTTATATCTACAATTTGATGACAACAAAAAAGGAATAATAAATAGAGATGAAATAGAACTTATAAACAACCAAAATAATGCAACATTTAAAGAAAATATAAGTACTAGCAAAATAAACAAATATGTTCAATTCAAAGTAAAAGGAATAGACGAAGCCAACAATTATATATTGTCCAGAAAAGATGTAGAAAAAGAAGCAATGACATGGATTAAAGACGAAGTAAAAGAGGGAAGTGTTTTAAAAGGCATTGTAAAAAGCATACAACCATATGGAGCATTTGTTGAAATAGGTGGAGGAGTAGTAGGTTTAATACACATAGAAGATATGTCAATAGCTAGAATAAAAAGCCCAAAAGAACGCGTTAGAATTGGACAAAAGATAAATATTATGGTAAAATCAATAGATAAAGAACAAGGAAAAATAATATTAACATACAAAGAGCTATTAGGATCTTGGGAAGAAAATATCCAGGGCATTGAAGAAGGATCAACTATAGTAGGAAAAGCAAGAGAAGTTGAAAAATGCAAAAATGGAATTTTTATAGAGCTAAAACCAAATTTAGTAGGACTAGCAGAATATAAAGATGGAATAGAATATGGACAAAATGTTAATGTGTATGTAAAAAAGATAATACCAGAAAAGAAAAAGATAAAATTAATAATTGTATAAATAATTTTTAGGAGGGAAAAAGATTGGTTGAAGATAAAGAAATAAAAGCTGTAACATCACCATTTGCAATTAGGGAAGGTGAAATAAAAGTATTTGATGGAAAAGATGGATATGTTTCTATGAATCAAATTGTACAAAGAATTAATTTAGGTCATATTAATGATGTACATTTTAAAATATTATCATTAGTAAATGAGTTCGAATTTATTACTTCAAGACAATTATTTCAATTACTAGAAATAAATGGATTTGAATTAAAATCACAAGACAAATTAAATGGAAAATTAGATCAACTTGTTAAAGCAAAAATATTAACAAGATATTATTTTAATTCAGATGATGGAAAAGGAATTTATAGAATTTATTGCCTAGAAAAAATGGGTAAATATTTGCTAAATTCAAGAGGAGAAGAGTGTAAATGGCAACCAGCAGATAATACAAAACCAGTAGCTATGATAAAAAAGAGATTAGCAGGGAACCAAGTAATAATTGCATATTTAAGAAAAGTAAAGGCTTTTGATAGTTATACAGCAAAACCATCAATTACTGCTAAGGTAGCAGGAAAAACATTTAAAGCAACTGGTGGCTCAATTAAGCTAAGTAAAAATGAAAAATCAATTGACTTTATTTTTGAAGTAATCAGAAGAGAAGATGATTGGCAAAAAAAATTAGTTGATAAAATGAAATTCTATAAAGATTTTTATGAAAACTTTGTTCCAAATGATTCTGGATTTAAAAGTATACCACAACTAATAATTGTATGTGAAGATGACAAACATATTGCCGAAACATTTAAAACAATAGTTGTAAATGAACTATTAATTAGCAAAATAAAATTATATTTTACAACAGATTTAAGACAAAATGATGAAAGTTTAGATGAATCATTAGTAGAATTTGTTATGAATGAAGAAACAGGTAAATATAAAATTAAAAATACAAAAATTAAATTATTAGATTAATAAGAAAATAAAATTTTAACCGAAGTGAATGGTTAAAATTTTATTTTTTTTGTACATAAATATATTTTTAATGGTAAGTTATTAGGTATAGGAATATGGCGATAAATGAAGAAAAAATAGAAATTAAGATTATATATTAAAAAGTAGTACCCAATTTTAAATTGTGATACTACTTTTTTATTAATTATTATTTTTCTTTTTGATATTGGTTGGAGTTATAATAGCACTTCCTTCATCTGAACTTTCAAATAAAGAATCTATATTATTTGAACGAATTGGGTCTATTTCATCTTCTGAATCACCATCATTAACAAAAGTAGGAATTACATTCTTTTTAATACGTTTTTTTGTAGAATCTGGATTTTCATCAGATATTCCATTTGTAAATTTAGCAAAGTTTAGTTTTGCTTCAGCTTGTTCTTCTTTATATTTTGAATCTAAGAAATTTAGTGTACCAATACCAACATTATTTTTTCCGCCACCATCACGAACTTTGTAAATACATTGCTTAAATTTAATAGATTGAACTTTTCCAGGTTTATATTTTGGTTTTTTGGCAGATTCGATACCACTAAGTGTTTTTGTGTATTCACCTTTTTCGGTATCATAGTTAACTTTATAATCCCATTTTGTCTTTTCTCCAAGCTCTTTTGACCACCAATCATTATCCTCAGGTTCGTTATTTCCAAATACTACTTTGTGAGCACAGTTAGCGATAATTGTTTTTCTAAATTTCTTATTATTTGCATTTAATTGATCTAAGTTTTGAACAGAAATAACAGTACTAACTCTATATTTTCTATATAATGTAAATAGTGGCTCTGTAGAACTACATACAAAATCAGAAAATTCATCAATATATAAGAAATGAGGAATTCTTGTAGATTCTATACCAGGTCTTCTTAATACTGCATATTGCATTGATAATAAGAAGAATAATCCAAATGCTGTATGAGCAGCAGAACCTAAATCACCACGTCTTGTGCAAAGTAAAGTAAATTCACCATTTGCTAAAGCAGAGTCAAAATTTAGATTGTTTGTTCTCTTGCATAAAATATTGCGTATTCCAGGATACCTTAGTAAGTTATCTAACTGAGTTGTTGCTGATGATATGTATTTTTCTGTATCTGCACGATATGTACTATCTGCATAAAAATTCTTTTTAAAATATGTTAGTAAAATAGCGAACCTTTTTGAAAGTTCTTCATCTTTTTCCATTTCTTCACACATATTTTGAATAATTTCAAAATTATTAAATGCGTTTAACATATCTTCTAAAGTAGGCAATTCGTCATCATGCATTCTAGGATACATTACTTTTAATAATATTGATAAGTTTTCAATTGCTTGTGTAGAAAAGTTTGCTTGCACTCCTAAGTTTAAATCCATATCTGCTTGATTTGAACTATGCAAAGCTTTTAATACTGTAGATATAATTACAGATGTTTGTAAAGGATTGTCATATGCAAATGGATTTAATCCAGGTGAATCTGGAGAATTAGGATCTATTAAATTTACTTTTACATGATAATTTTTTGCAACTTTTAATATACGAGAAGTAGATTCAAAATCTGGTGAAATATAAGTTAAACCTAAATCTCTGTATATGATTTTATCGTCTGACACATTGTATATCATTTTTTTCATACAAGATTTATATGTGCCAATTTTTGAAGGATTAGCTGAAATCATATTTAATGAAAAGTTTTCATTTATATAGTCATTATCGTAAGGACAATTTAAATTTGCAAGCCCTGCTTTTAATGCAGCAAAACCAAATTCTTTGGACGTCTTTTTATAAAAATGTTTCTTTTCGATATCTCTTGCAATCATTGGTTCAAAAATAAGAGAAGTTTTTCCTGAACCTGAAACACCAACAACAAGCATTGATTCAAAACGTCTATCTTCAGCAATTTTTACAGCTTTTCCAGTAGTTTTATCAACACATAGTTGTATTTCACAGCTATATTCACCTGTGTGTGGTGAGCTCTTATCTGATAAATTAATTCCAGCATAATCATATATAGAGTCTACAATATCTGGGGTATCGTTTACTGTACCTATTAGCCATTTTATTACTGGATAAAATGTTGTAAGTGGTAAATATAACGAAATTCCACGAAATGCTGGAGCTATTAAATGTGTAAAATTTGTTGCTATTTCTGGATATGATGGAGCTGATAAAAGCAATAACCAGCAACCAGCGTTTATGGTTTGGGTTGCCATAGAAATTATAAGTAAATATAATGAAATTATATATAAATAAAAAAATGACAACTTAGATTCTTCTGATTTTGCAAATTTTGAGCTACACGAAAATAAAAAAGCAAATATAGGGCATGCAAAAGCAAGCGTATATTTTATTGGACCCCAATACGAACTTCCTATTCCTGTAAAAATCATTAGAAGAATTTCTACAACTCTGTCTATTGTTAAATAGATTGTTATAAGTGTTAATATATATGTTAAAAAAGTATTTCTATCAGTTTTTAATAACTTCAAAAAATTATCTATTATTTTCAAAATTTTCACCACTTTCAAAAAATAAAATATTACCTATATATTATCCTATAAATTGGGCAAAATTTCAAGAGTTTTGCAAGAATTTGCAGGGAAATTTGATAAATTTTGTTGTTTATTGTAATTGGGGACGGAGATTTTGAATCTCCGTCCCCAAAAATCTCCGTCCTCAAAAATCTCCGTCCCCAAAAATCTCCGTCCCCAAAAATCTCCGTCCCCAAAAATCTCCGTCCCCAAAAATCTCCGTCCCCAATTAATCTCCGTCCCCAAAAATCTCCGTCCCCAA
Organism: Clostridia bacterium; assembly: GCA_017937285.1. Taxonomy (GTDB): domain Bacteria; phylum Bacillota; class Clostridia; order TANB77; family CAG-508; genus CAG-492. Next base: position 11,251 of record JAGBDU010000028.1, on the reverse strand, counting down.
AATCTCCGTCCCCGATTACAAAAATCAATCATTTATTTTATAAACCTGAATAATTATAAATAAATAGCTCATATAAGGTGGATAATAATGAAGAAAAGAAATTATATATTTAATGGTGTGGTAGCACTTATTATTTCTCAATGTATAGTGAAGATTTTTGGATTAGTATATAAATTATACTTAGCAAATAAACAAGGTTTCGGTGATAGTGGTAATGCAATATATAATTCTGGGTATCAAATATATGCTTTATTGTTAACAATTTCATCAATAGGTGTTCCAAATGCAGTTGCTAAATTAATTGCTGAAAAACGATTTAGCGGAGATGAAAAAGAAATTGCAAAAATATTAAAAAGCTCTTTAATTATTTTTTCTATTATAGGAATAGCTGGATCTTTAATATTAGCAATTTTTGCAGATTTTATATCTAACAATTTATTAAATATAAAAGAAGCAAAATATTCAATAATAGCTTTATCTCCAGCAATATTCAATGTATGCCTGATATCTGTATACCGAGGATTTTATAATGGATTAAATAAAGTTAATATAACAGCCAAATCTCAAACAATAGAGCAAATTTTAAAAACTGTATTTACTATAGTATTAGTAGAAATAGTATTTATACTAACAAATGCTAATACAGTAATTATGGCGGCAATTGCAAATTTTGCTACAACTCTTGCTACATTATGCAGTTTTATATATTTATATAGAAAAAATAATTTAAAATATATTAGTGTAAGGTTTGAAAGAAAAAGTGTAAAAAGAATTTTAAAAGTTTCAATTCCAATATCATTAAGCGCAATACTTGCATCTTTAAATAGAAATATAGATTCTATAACAGTAGTTAGGTTTTTGAAAAATTCAATAGGAGAGCACGAAGCTAAAATACAATATGGAATTTTAAGTGGAAAGATTGATGTATTATCTTCAGTACCAGTATCGTTTATAATTGCAATAGCTACAACAATAATTCCAACAGTTGCTTTATTAAATGCACAGAACGATAAAGAACATTTAAAAAAAGTAGCAAAAACATATATATTATTTACAATTTTATTAGTTTTACCTTGTGGTGTTGGGATATTTGCATTTTCTGATCAAATACTATATTTATTATTTAACAATAATAATGGTAGTATTTTATTAAAAATTAGTGCTGTTTCTATAATATTTATTTCAATTGAACAGATTACTCATGCAATTTTACAAGGAATTGGAAAAGTATTTGTACCTACTGTATCTTTATTAATAGGAGTAATAATAAAGATAATTTTAAATATTAATTTAATAAAATTACCTCAGACTTATTTTATAGGAGGAACTGCTGGTGCATGTATTGCAACATTAGTATGTCATATTGTAGCAAGTAATATAAGTTTTAGAATAATGATAAAAAAATTAAATATAAAGATAAAAATTTTTAAATATGTATTGAAACCTGCGATTGCATCAGGTATAATGCTTTTGTGCTTATATTCTAGTTATTTTTTATTAAAAGGAATAATAATTGAAAATATAGCTATAATATTAGCAATACTAGTAGCTATTTTTATGTACATTGCTTCAATATTTATATTAAAGATATTAAATGAAGAAGAGCTAAATCTCATTCCATTTATATCAAATCTTATAAAATTTAGCGAAAAAATAAATTTTATAAGAAAAAATAAGGAAAAAAGAAGGATTTTGCATAAATTTGGCGAATAATCATTATAGTAGTTTATAAATCTGCAATAGACCAGAATTATAAAGTACATAATATGAAATTCAATAGGAGGTAATGAATAATGAACAAATCTGATTTAATTGCGGCAGTAGCTGCTAAAACAGGAGAAACAAAGAAAAATGCAGAAGCATCAATAAATGCAATGATTGATGTTATAGCAGAAACATTAGCAAGTGGAGATAAAATCCAACTAGTTGGATTTGGATCTTTCGAAGTAAGACAAAGAGCTGCAAGAAAAGGAAGAAATCCACAAACAGGTAAAGAAATGAAAATAGATGCTAAAAAAGCACCTGTATTCAAAGCTGGAAAAGCATTAAAAGATGCTGTTAATGGTTAATTAAAAATAATTGAAATTTATATATAAATATGAATTCATATAAAAAGCATAGCTTAGGCTATGCTTTTTTTATATAGAAACCCCCCAGCTATGTTGGAGAAAACAGAAAAATTATAGTTTTGCACAAAGTAACAAAAATTCCCACTCAAATATGATATAATATTTAAAGTTTGACGGCTTAAAATATTAATCATGAAAGGAGTGGGACTTATGAAAAGTTCATACACAGATAGTTTAGCACACACAACTTGGGAATGCAAGTACCATATTGTGTGTGTATTAAAATTTACATAATTTGACTTTTATGTAGAAATTTGATACAATAATATAATATCAATGTAATATTAGTATAAATCACTGATAGATATATTGGTGGAAAACATTGACAAGTAAATCAAGTTAAAAATTCATACATCTTGTTTAACAATGATGTATTTTACATAGATTTCATAGGCGGATGCCTAAATACCCAATTAGATCTGATATATTCAGATTTTAATAAATACATTAAAAAAAGGAGAAAAACTTATGAAAAAGAAAAAGCTTGTTAAATTAGCGCTGTTACTCTTGAGTGTAGCAATATTTTTAGGTGGCTTAAGTGCTGTTTTCTGGAAGTGTAATCAGTCAAAAAATGCTAAATTGGAGATTGCATCTCTTCTTGAAATTAGTGATGTAAATCCGAAAAATATGCGTTGTAATTGGAATGATGGTAATATAAGCATCAAATATAATGACGAGTATGTTTATTATGCTGATATGTTAAGTAAAAAAACATGGTTAGTATATGATTCAAGTGTTTTTAAGCATGATTCAAAGGATGAGATAATCCATGAAAAAAGAAAACCTACCGAAGAAGATCTCTTAATAATAAAAAATATAAAAAGAGTTAAATCAGGTAGTAGGGCATTTATAGAGGTACCACTTATTAGTATATGTACTTTTATAGGCATTTTTATTGTATTTAGGATTCGAAATAAAACTTGATTTACATTAAACACTGTGGATTTTATCTGCAGTGTTTTTTTGTAACTAACTGTTAGTTACAATTCAGTAAGTCGTTAAATTTTCTATTGTAGAGGAGTTCAAAGGAATATAAATAATTTTTTATATTTATATTCCTTTGAACGGCTTATCTTAAGGCACTTGAACTGTAACAACTGTTACATTTTATAAAAAAATTCATATAATAAAAATTGACATTTTAGGAAAAATAAGGTATACTAATAACAATTTGAAAAAAAGGAGAAATAAAAATGAAAGATAAAAAAAGTTTAGTTATGGTAATAATAATTGGTATAACTATAAGTTTATTTTTTTGTTTCAACACAACAGTATTTGCAACAACAGGAACAGTAACAACTAGCGATTTAAGATTAAGAAAAGAAGAAAGCACAACATCAGAAATACTAACATTATTAAATGAAAATGACGAAGTAGAAATCATAAGCGAAAATGGAGATTGGTACAAAGTAAAAGCTGATGGAAAAGTTGGATTTGTAAGTAAAAAATATATTAAAGTAAAAGACAATAATGTAGTACCAAATGCAGAAAATAATGATACTAAAACTGAAGATAAAGCAGAAGAAAATAAAAATGAAGAAAATAATAATTCAGCAGAAAATAATAATTCAGTAGAAAATAAATCTGAAGAAACAAATTCATCAGAAGAAAATAAAACTACAGAGCAAACAGCACAAAATGAAAATCAAACTGTACAAGTAAATAAAATACAAGAAGGAACAGCTAATTCAGAAACTCAAATAAGAATAACACCATTAATAAATGGAGATATTATAAATACTGCTAAATCTGGAGAAAAATATCAAGTTATAAGTAATGTAGGACTATGGTCATACATAAAAGATAGTGAAAAAAGTGGATGGGTTTTAACAGAAAAATTATCTATCCAAGAAGTGCAGGCAGAAAACAATGATAATAATCCAACAACAGAAAATAACAGCAATAATAATGAAGAAAATAAAACACAACCAGAAGAAAACAAAAATACAGAAAATAAGACAGAAGAAAACAAAGAAAATGAAAGTACAGAAAAAAAATATTCAAAATCAAAAACATACTATGTAAAAGGAACATCTGTTAATGCTAGAAGTAAAGCAAGTAAATCATCAAATGTAGTAAAACAATTAGATACAAATCAAGAAGTAAAAGTAACTGGTGAAGATGGAAATTGGTATATAGTAGATTTAAATGGACAAAAAGCATATATATTAAAAACTTTACTTTCATCTAAAAAAGTAGAAGTTACATCAAGAAGTTCAACAAGTTTAAATGAAAATAAAGCAACAGAGCAAAAAAACGAGAACAAACCAGCAGAACCAACACCAGCACCAGCACCTGCACCTGCTAATAATTCATCAAGTTCATCATCAGGAGAAGCAGTAGTAGCATATGCAAAACAATTTTTAGGATACAGATATGTTTATGGAACAAACGGACCAAATACTTTTGATTGTTCAGGATTTGTTCAATATGTATATAAACATTTTGGAATTTCATTAAGTCGTTCTTCAAAAACTCAAGCTAATGATGGTGTAGCAGTAAGTAAAAGTAATTTACAACCTGGAGATATATTAATATTTAAAAATACTGCTAAAACAGAAATTGGGCATGTAGGAATATATATTGGTAATAATCAATTTATACATGCATCTAATTCAAAAACTGGTGTAATAATATCATCATTATCAACATCTGCATATCAACAAAGATATGTAACAGCAAGAAGAGTTTTATAATAAGGGGTTATTGCAGAGGAGCATAATTGAAAAGAAAGTTTGTAATAATAACTATTAGTTATATAATAGGATTAATATGGGGGTTATATTTTTATAAGAATATAGCCCTCATTTTTTGTATTATTTTTGTTATTATATGTTTAATCAGAAAAAATACATGTATACTTATGATTGCACTAACAATATTAATATCGTGCTTTTACAATGGAAATATTAAAAAAAAGTATGACTTAAAATATAAAGGATTAGAAAATATAGAAGTAATTGGAACTATTGTAGAAGAGCAGAGCACACAAGAATATTCAAAACAATATGTAATAAAGGTAATTTCAATAGATGGGGATACGAGCTTTAAAAATACACATTTATTAATAAACGAAAAAATAAATAAAACAGATGGTAGTAAGGTAAAGTATGGCGATTTAGTAAGTATTGTAGGAGAATTTAAATTAGGAAAAATTAAAACAAATTATAAAGGTTATAATTATAATGAATATTTAAGAAGTAAAAAAATTTATGGAATTTTAGAAACACAAGCAAATAATATTAAAATTTATAAAAATAATAACATAAATTTATACAGTAAAAACGTGCATAAATTCTATAACTTAATAAAACAAAAGATATATTTAATATTACCAAAAGACACTGCAAATATATGTGTTGCATTAATATTAGGAGATAAATCTAACCTTGAAAAAGACGTAATTGAAAATTTTTCAGAAAGCAGTTTATCACATATTTTAGCAATATCTGGAATGCATATGTCATATATAATATTATTATTTTCATTTATATTAAAATTTTGCGGTAAGAAAAATAGCAAAGTTATTATAATTTTTATAATAGTTTTATTTTGTAATTTAGTAGGAAACAGTGAATCTATAGTAAGAGCAAGTTTTATGGCTATAATTCATATAATAGGGAATTTAGTAAATAGAAAATCAGATAGTATAACTAATTTATCTATAAGTGCATTATTAATATTAATAATAAATCCATATTCAATAAAAAGTATGAGTTTTATATTGTCATTTGGAGGAACACTAGGAATAATATTATTTTATAAATTAATAAAAAATAAAATAGACTATATAAAGTTATTAAACAAAAATGCAATTACTAAATATGTAAAAGAGTCTATTGTAATAAGTCTATCTGCAAATATCATTATAATTCCAATAATAGCAATATATTTTAATAAAATATCTTTTATATTTATAATTTCAAATATATTTGCAAATATTTTGTTAAGTATTATTATGCCACTAATATTTATATTTCTTTTTTTGTCATTTATTTCAGTAAATATTGCTAAATTTTTATCTTTTATATTAAATTCATTTTTATATTTATTATTATATTTATCTAATATATCAGCCAAAATAAAAATATTAAACTTTATAGTATGTACGCCATACAAAATAACAATAGCATTTTACTATATAGTGCTTATATTAATTTTAATAAAAAATAACATAAAATGTAAATATATTATAAAAAAGTTTTTAAGGGCAATAATAACTATATATTTATTAATATGCGTAATAGTAAATTTTATAAAATATATAGATACAAATATGTATATACATTTTATTGATGTGGGACAAGGTGATAGCACTCTAATTATAACAAGAAGCAATAAAAAAATTTTAGTAGATGGTGGTGGAAATGAAAATGGTAAAGATTATATAGGTAAAAACATTCTTTTACCATATCTATTAGATAGAAGAATAAAAGATCTAGATTATATAATGATTTCTCACTTCGATTCTGATCATTGCAAAGGAATTTTATATGTAATGGAAAAATTAAATGTAAAAAACGTAATAATTTCTATGCAAGGAAAAAATTCTGAAAATTATAATAATTTTTGTGAAATTGTAAGAAATAAAAGAATAAATGTAATTGTAGTAAAATCAAATATGAAAATAAAAATTGATAAAGATACATATTTTGATATTTTATGGCCTGAAAAAAGCTTAATCAAAGAAAACATATTAAATAATAATTCAATTGTTGCAAAATTGGTGTATAAAAATTTTAGCATGATTTTTACAGGGGATATAGAACTATTAGCAGAAGAAGAAATTGCTAAAAAGTATAATTTAAAATCGACAATTTTAAAAGTTGCACATCATGGTTCTAAAAATTCTAGCTGTGAAAAATTTTTAGAAAAAGTAAACCCTAATATTGCACTAATAGGAGTAGGAGAAGATAATAAATTTGGCCATCCATCAATAGAAATACTAAATAGACTAGATAAAATCCGGTTGTAAGATATACAGAACAGATTTAAACGGTGAGATATCTATAATAGTTAGTAAAAACGGAGATATAAAAGTAAATACATGTGTTATTAATGAATAAAAATATGAGAATTACAAATAATAAAATTAGTAAAATATATACAGAAAATCCAAGTAATTGAATTTTGAAAGGGTAGTGTAAATATATGAGTAAAAGAAATATTATAATAATTTGTATAATTATAACAATAGCAATTTTTCTTGTATTTGTTTATTATATAGTAAATAAACATAATAAAGATAACTTCAATTCAAATGTTTCAACAGATCTTATGCAAAACACAAATAAAAAAATTGAAATAAAAGATACAAACATAATATCAACATCAATCAAAGAAGATAAAGTAATATCACCAAAAGCAATATTAGAGATAAAACAATACTATAAAAAGTGCGGACATACTATACAAGAAAAAAATGAGGTACCAAAAGATATTGTAAATATGACAAGAAGAGATGTTGAAAAATATTACGATGGTTGGAGAATTGATGAATTTTCAGAAGATAAAATATTAATTTATAAAGAAAATGAGGGAGTATGTAATGAACATTATATTGTTAAAGATAATGATGGATATGTAACTATTTATAATGAAAATAAGGATGGGGAAGAGAGTTTTGTTAGAGCTACTGATATACTAACTAAATATTTACCAGATGAAGACAAAGAAATATTGAAACAGGGGATAGAAGTAATTGGAAAGCAAGGCTTAGAGCAATTTTTAGAAGATTTTGAATAAATTTTTGTATGTTATGTTAAAAATTATGCTGAAGTTTAAGGTTATGAAGTATAATAAAAAAGAAAGTGTCAAAAGGAGGTTTCTTTTGGCACTTAGTAATTATTGAGTTTTCTTTATATTTTTTAAGTTTTTAAAATATCCCTTTGCATAAAATAAGCGAAAATACATAATTAATGAAAATATAGTCATTAATAAACCTAAATAATATAAACAAGTATCGAATCTATAATTAATATTAAAATAAGCAATTACAAGAGATGATACGATTGCTAAATAAAATAATACAGTTGTAAGTTTTCCATACCATTTACTAGATACAACTAAATCTTTTCCATACAGGAAAGAGGCACCAGCTACCATTAATAGTTCTTTTAAAACAATAATAAACAATATCCAAATAGGTATAATTGGTTCTCCATTTGATGTATGTTTTACAGATAATGTTATCAAAATAGATAACTGAGTAGCTTTATCTGCTAATGGGTCTATTAATTTTCCAAAATCTGTTATTAAATTATATTTTCTAGCTAAAAAACCATCTAATACATCAGTTAAACTAGATATAGTAAGAAATATAAATGCTAGTAGATATTTATCTAGTGTTAAGGCAATGATAATAAGTGGTATAAATATAAATCTAGATATAGTAAGTATATTTGGTATATTTTTATTCATAAATAACCTCCATTTTAGAATTATTTTACTACAAATGTTAATTCATTATTATTACAGTCAATATTAATAGTTTGCCCATTTTGTAATTCAGATTTTAATATTAATTCTGATAGTTCATCTTCAACATATCTTTGTATAGCTCTTCTTAAAGGTCTAGCACCATATTTTATATCAGTACCTTTTTGTAATAAATAATGTTTGGCAGAATCTGAAATATTTAGGATAATATCTTTGTCTTGTAAAGCTTTATTAGTATTTTGTAACATTAAGTCAACAATTTGAAGTAATTGTGACTCTGTTAAAGATTTAAATGTAACAATTTCATCAATTCTATTTAAAAATTCAGGTCTGAAAGTTTCTCTTAAACTATCTTGAAGTTTACTATTAACAGCAGATTCATTATTAAAACCTATAGAATTTGTGTTAACATTTGAACCTACATTGGATGTCATTATAATAATTGTATTTTCAAAACTTATTGTATTTCCTTGGCTATCGGTTAATCTACCATCATCTAAAACCTGAAGTAATAAATTAAATACATCACTATGTGCTTTTTCAATTTCATCAAATAATACGATTGAATATGGTCTTCTTTTTACTTTTTCTGTTAATTGACCAGCATCATCATAGCCAACATAACCTGGAGGAGAGCCAATAAGTTTTGCAGTTGAATGGCTTTCCATATACTCAGACATATCTACACGTATAATAGAATTTTCATCTCCAAACATTTCATATGCTAAAGATTTTGCAAGCTCTGTTTTTCCAACTCCAGTAGGACCTACAAATATAAAAGAAGGTGGTCTTTTTGTTGTTTTTAAACCAGCTCTATTACGTCTAATAGCTCTAGATACAGCTTTTACAGCATCATCTTGTCCAATAACTCTTGTGTGAAGATTTTGCTCTAAATTTAATAATTTTTGAGTTTCTTCTTCAGTGATTTTGTTTACAGGAATTTTTGTCCAACGTTCAATTACATTTGCTATATCTTGAACAGTTAAAGAAACTACTTTCATATTTTTATTTAAAGTATCTATTTGCTCTAATAATTTACATTCTTTCATTTTTAATTCAGCAGCTTTTTGATAATCTTCAGTTGAATCGGCTTGTGCTGCTTCTTCTTTTTCTGATTGAACATCTTTTAATTCATTTTTTAATATTTCTAATTGATATAAATCTTTATTATTTAAGTTGATTTGAGAGCAAGCTTCATCTAAAACATCTATTGCTTTATCAGGAAGAAATCTATCATGAATATATTTTTCAGACATTATAACAGCTTGTCTAATAACATCTGTAGAAATTTTTACTTTATGAAAATCTTCATAATATTTTTTTATTCCATCTAATATACTTACAGAATCAGAAACAGAAGGTTCTTCAACTAAAACTTTTTGAAATCTTCTTTCTAAAGCACTATCTTTTTCTATATATTTTCTGTACTCTTTTAAAGTAGTAGTACCAATTAATTGGATTTCACCATTAGAAAGTGAAGGTTTTAAAATATCAGCAGCATTCATAGAATGTTCTGCATCTCCAGCCCCAATAATATTATGAATTTCGTCAATTACTAAAATTATATTTCCACAGGTTTTACATTCATCAATAATAGCCTTCATTCTAGATTCAAATTGACCTCTAAATTGTGTGCCTGCTAAAACTGCAGTCATATCTAAAAGGTAAACTTCTTTATTTAATAATTTAGAAGGAACTTCTCCAGTGGCTATTTTTATAGCTAAACCTTGAGCAATTGCAGTTTTTCCAACACCTGGTTCACCTATAAGACAAGGATTATTTTTTGTACGTCTATTTAATATTTGGATTATTCTTTCTAGCTCTTTATCTCTACCAACAACTAAATCTAATTGATTATTTTTAGCTTTAGTTGTTAAGTTAGTTCCAAAATTATCTAAAGCTTTATGTTTTTTATTAGCTTGTTTTTTTTCTGTTTTTACTTTTTTGGTATTATTAGATGCATTATCAGATGATGAATTTGAGTTTTTTGAGTTACCAAATAAACCAGAAAATATTGAACCAAGACTGTTAGAATCATCATTAAAATTATCTGGATTTTCAATATTAAATTCTGGATTTTCAGAAAGATCATTAAACATATTTTCGAACTGTTTTGACATATTTTCTAAATCGCTATCTGATAAATTAGCTTGCTTTGCTAAAGCATCTAAAGGGTTAATTCCTTGCTTTTTTGCACATTCATAGCACAAACCTTCCATTTCATTAAGATTGTTTGGTTTATTTATAAATATTACAGCTGCATTCTTTTTACAAACTGAACATAACATATATTTTTTCTCCTATCTTTTATTCTTGTTTTATAAATATATATATAATACATTAAAAATATTTGATAGTCAAGTGCCAATGGGGACGGAGATTTTTGACACAAATTGGAGTTTGTCAGGTTGGGGACGGAGAATCGGGGACGGAGATTTTTAACACCAAAATTAGAATTTGTGGGGCTAGTTTTAATGTTTGAAAATGTGCTTTAAAATATGCCGTCTTGAGCAGTTGATATATATAATTTCGAAATCGTTAATGGCTCCCTACATAATTTAAGAAATTCTAAGCTCAATTTTGGGTGCCCCTTTCTGTGCTCTTTTCTCCAAAGTCGAAAAGCCACGAACATCCCCCCTAAATCTCGCTAAGAATTTCTAAAATTATTCCAGTCACACATTAAT
>JAGBDU010000027.1 GCA_017937285.1 Clostridia bacterium | reverse complement strand
TTTATTTTTTTGACTTTGGGAACTTTGGGGACGTTCCTTAATGTTCACATTAATGTGAACTTTAAGGAACGTCCCCAAAGTTCACAAAGTCCACAAATTTACATTACCATTCCACCATCTATATTAATCACTTGACCTGTTATATATGAGCTATCTTCAGATGCTAAGAATTTTACTACTTTAGCAATTTCTCTTGCTGTTCCCATTCTTTTTAATGGTATTTGAGCATTTATACCTTCTTTTACTTCATCAGATAATACACTTGTCATATCTGTTGCAATAAATCCAGGTGCAATAGCATTTACTAAAATATTTCTGCTTGCTACTTCTTTTGCTAAACTTTTGGTAAATCCTATAATTCCAGCTTTAGAAGCGGAATAATTAGTTTGACCCGCATTTCCTGTTACTCCTACTACAGAAGATACATTTATTATTCTTCCAGATTTCTTTTTTATCATAAATGGAATTACATTACGAGTCATATTAAATGTTCCTACTAGATTTACATCAATTACTTTAGTAAAGTCTTCTTTTTTCATTCTCATAAGTAATCCATCTTTTGTAATACCTGCATTATTTACCAGAACATCTATTTGCCCTAAGTTTTCAACTGTTTCTTTTGCCATTTTTTCACATGATTCGAAGTCTGAAACATCTCCACTTACTAGTAAACATTTTACTCCTTTTGATTCTATTTCTGATTTTAAAGAGTTTACGTCGTCAGAAAGTGTTCTGTAATTTAATGATATATTATATCCATTTTCTGCAAGCTCCAATGCTATTTGTTTGCCAATACCTCTTGTTGCTCCTGTTATTAGTGCTACTTTTGTAGTTTCTTCCATATAGTTTCACTATCCTTTCTTTTATCTTATAGTATTAATATATTTTATTATCAGTTAAGTATAGTAGTTTTTATAAATATACATATTTAATAACTATTCTTGCTGATTAACAATTTAATTATTTTAGTTCGCTTAATATTTGTTCAAAAGCTTCTATATTATTTGTATTAAATACTCTAATATCTTTATTTGTCTTTTTTACAAATCCAGATAATACTTTACCTGGTCCTATTTCTATTATTGTATCTACACCTTGAGCGATCATATTTTCTATTGATTTTTTGAATTTTACTGGATTTATAACATGATTTGCTAATATTCTTTTTATATCATCATCGTTTGCATATTCAGTTGCATCTATATTTTTAATTACTTTTTTATCTGCAATTTTATTTATTTGTATTTCTTGCAATGCTTCATATAACTTATCTGATGCTTCTTGTAATTTTGATGTGTGGAATGGTCCACTTGTTTTTAGCTCTATTGCTCTTTTAGCTCCTGCATCTTTTAGTAATTCCATTGCTTGTAATACAGCTTCTTTTTCTCCTGATATTGCAACTTGACCTTGGCAATTGTAATTTGCTGGTACTACGAATCCTTTTGTAACTTGCTTACAAACATCTTCGATAGTTGTATCGTCTAAACCAAGTATTGCTGCCATACTCCAGTTGCCTTTTGGTAAACATTCTTGCATATATGTTCCTCTTTTTTGAACAATTTTTATTCCATCTTCAAAATTTATTATATTACTATATATTAATGCTGAATACTCTCCTAAGCTTAATCCAGCAGATATATCGGCTTGTATGTTGTTTTGCTTTAATAATTCTACTATGGCCAAACTCATTACTAATATTGCCATTTGTGTATTTTTTGTTTGATTTAAATCTTCTTCTGGTCCTTCAAAACTTAATTTTGCTATATCAAAGCCTAATATTTGATTAGCTTTATTATATACTTCTCTTACACACTCATATTTTTCGTAATAGTCTTTTCCCATTCCAACAAATTGTGAACCTTGTCCTGGAAATACAAATCCTAGTTTCATCTTATTTTTCCTTTATTTATATATTTAGGTTTTTGTTATAAAAAATCTATTATGTTGTATATGGGAAATACCTATAAACCCTTTATTAATTTATTTAATACAAAATTTAACAATATATATTATACAACAATTTTTTTTTAAAAGTCATTAGTCTAAGCGGTCAGTTTTTTTGCTAGCCTCTAATGCCTGAGCTTGTACCACAGTTATAGCAATTGTATCAAACACACGCTCAGGACTACAAGCTCTTGATAAGTCTGTTATTGCTTTTTCTAATCCCTGACATACTGGTCCATATAATTTAACATTTGAAAATCTTTCAAAGATTTTATATGCAATATTTCCAGCATTTATATCTGGAAATATTAAAACATTAGCTTTTCCTTGTAGTGGACTGGTTGGTGCCTTCATTTTTGCAACCTCTGGCATTATTGCTGCATCCATTTGTAATTCACCATCTGAAATTAAGGTTGGATCTAATTTTCTTAATCTTTCTGCAGCTTTAGCTACTTTATCTGTAGATTTTGTTCTAGCACTACCATGTGTTGAAAAAGATAAAAATGCTATTTTAGGATCTTTTTTTATAAATCCTCTATAACTATTAGCTGTTGCTTTTGCTATTTCGGCTAAAGCTAGATATCCTGGCTCTGCATTTAAAGCACAATCAGAAATTAAAAATATTCCATCTTCATTTCCAAAGTCTTTATTTTGATATTCAATAAAAGTAACTGTAGATAATATTCTAGTTCCTATTGTTTTAAATAATTTCATTGTTGGTTGTAGTACCTGCTTTGTTGAATGAGTAGCCCCTGCAACATAAGCATCAGCATCATCAAATTTTACCATCATCATTCCAAAAATTAATGGGTCAAGTACTTCTTTTTTTGCTTCTTCAATACTATTTAAGGTATTTTTATATGTATCAAAATAAGAGTCTGTATATAATTGTAATTTTTCGTTTTTTTCTGGTTCAACAATTTTTGCTTGGCTTAAATCTATATGCTCTTTTTTTGCAATTTCTAATATTTTTGATTTATCCCCAACTAAAATAATATCAGCCGTGCCTTCTTTTATTGATCTACTTGCAGCTTTTAAAATTCTGACATCAGTTGATTCTGGTAACACTACTGTTTTTTTATCTTTTTTTGCCTGGTTTATAATATTTTCTATAAAACTCATTTTTAATCACTTTATACCTTTCTTTACTTAATCATATCGATATATGTTTTTTCGAATATATTAAAGAATTCTGATATTATTTTTTCTCTATCGAAATCTTGGTTATATTCTTTTTTTAGAGATGTAGCTATATTTTCAATTTCAGGCTGAAATATAGTTTGATTAACATTAATTCCTATTCCTACAAACACATATTTTACAAGTTCTTTATTTGTAATAGATTCTGTTAAAATTCCTGCCATTTTTTTTGAATTACACATAATGTCATTTGGATGCTTTATTTGTAATTGTATACCATATAAATTTTTTATGGCTTTAATAATGCATTCTGCTATTGTTATTGTTAATGTTTCTAATTTGCTTATATGGCAATTTGGTATAAGAACAAATGTTCCACATATATTTTCATGCCCTTTATCATACCATTTTCTATCTTTAGTGCCTTTGCCCTGTGTTTGCTTGTCTGTTACTATATAAGTACCATTTATTACATTTTGACTTTTTACTAGTCTTTTGGCTTCATCTTGTGTTGAATCTATTTCTTCGTGATAAATTATATTTTTGCATAAAAATGAAGTATTTAATTGTTTTTCTATTCTTTTTATGTCCAATTTCATATTTTCACCTCTTCATAGATTTATATCATATTATTAAAAAAAATCCAACTAATTACTGTGTGTTTTTTGTATTTTTTTAAATTTAGGCTCGTTTTTGGTTACATAATTTTAAAATAATCTCGGAGGCGTCAACTCATTATGGTAATTGTTGTTCTCTCACCTGTTTTTGAAAAAAATATGTTCAATTTTTTAAAATAATAAAAGCACATGCAGATATTCAAAATATCTACATGTGCTTTTATTATTTTGTTGCAACTACAAGTCTATATGAAAAAGTTCCTTCTATCCCTCCCATTAACAAACCTGTTTCTCGATCAAAGTCCCAATTCAGTGGTATTGCAAAAGCTATTATATCAGATTTAGATATGATACGAATAACCTTTCCGTCTCCCTCAAATTTTAAATCAGGATTCATAGATTGCAAGATTTGTACTACACATCCCGCTTTGTCTATTTTTATTTCATGCACAGAAACTCCTCCTTTTAGGAAATTAAATATATTGTAACAAATTTCTACTTAAAAGTCAACTTTACGTAATTAGTTTTCTTTTTCTAAAATATAGAAAAAAACTATAAAACCTATTAATTTTTTTCGATTTTATCATCGACTTTTTAATAGATTTTATAGATTGAATTATGTTAATAAATTTATATTCATAATAATATTGGTTGAATTTGCTTTCTATCTAAAGCTTCTTCTAATGTTTTTATTATATAATTAGGATCAAAAACTAATGAGCGTGGTTTTGTTATTGGATTATCTTGCCTAAATGGTACTACATAATAATTTGTTCTATTTAGTAGTTTTCCTATGTTTTCTGCTGAACCTGATAGTCCGTCATTTGTTGATATTGCTATTACTAGTGGATTTCCATTTCTTAAATGAGATTTTGCGGCCATTGTTGCTGGTGTATCTACTATGCCATTTGCAAGCTTGGCGATGGTATTTCCTGTGCAAGGTGCTATTAGCATTATGTCTGTTAATTTTTTTGGGCCTATTGGCTCTGCTCCCTGTATCGTATTTATTATTTTTTTACCTGTTATGTCCTCTACTTGTTTTATAATATCTTTTGCTTCTCCAAATTTTGTATCAAATGTATAACTATTATAAGACATTATTGGTATTACGTCTGCTCCTCTTTTTACTAGCTCCTTTATTTGCTCTATTACTTTTGCAAATGTACAAAATGATCCAGTCATTATAACTCCTACTTTTTTATTTTTTATGTCCATGTTTCCCTCCTTCCATTATATATTATGTTTTTATGTAAATTTTGTTGTTATTGAGTGAGGTTCTTTTTTTGAAATAGAACATTTCAATTAGATTTCGTTTATCACCAAAAGGGAGGGTATAATATACCCTCCCTTTTGGTGATAAACGAAATCCTTCGAAAAATTATCCAGACCTCAAAAAAATAATGCTTTTAACTTCTTTTTGAAGTATAAAGCTAATTTTTTACATTGTCAATATTTTCACATTTTTTATATCTTATATTTTGTCATTTTCACGTTTTTATATTTTTTTATCCTTCTGCTTTGCACTATAATGTCAAAATAGGAAATTCTAGTGTATCTATAATATGTCAACATAATGAATAGTAATACTTTTTTATATATTTTTGCAATTACTTATTTTATGGCACAAATCTTAACATAATTTTAAAATAACCTCTGTGGTGTCAACTGTTTATGTAGTTTTATATTGTAAAAAATATTAGAGAATTATTAATAAAAAAAGTCTGAGTTACTAAAATAACTCAGACTTTTTTTATTAATAATTCTCTGCTTTTATTTCAAAGAAAGATTGTGGATGGTCACATACTGGGCAAACTGATGGTGCTTCTTTTCCTATGCAAATATGTCCACAATTTCTGCATTTCCATATTTTATCTCCATCTCTACTAAATACTAATCCATCTTCTACATTTTCTAATAATTTTTTGTATCTTTCTTCATGCTCTTTTTCTATTTTTCCTACTGCTTCAAATAAGTATGCTATTCTGTCAAATCCTTCTTCTTTTGCTGTTTTTGCAAATCCTGCATACATATCTGTCCATTCATAATTTTCTCCTGCTGCTGCATCTTTTAGGTTTTCTGCTGTAGTTGGTATTTCTCCATCATGTAATAATTTGAACCAGATTTTTGCATGCTCTTTTTCATTTTCTGCTGTTTCTAAAAATAAAGCAGCTATTTGTTCATATCCTTCTTTTTTTGCTTTACTAGCATAATATGTATATTTATTTCTTGCCTGTGATTCTCCTGCAAATGCAGTCATTAAATTTGCCTCTGTTTTTGATCCTTTTAATTCCATTGTTTATACCTCCAAATTTTTATTAATAAAATGCTCTAGGCATTTTATTTTATCTAATTTATATCACTTTCCAAAGAAAAAATCAACAATTATTCTTGAATTTTGTATTAATATATTAAAAATATGTTACTACTATGAAAACTTAATTACTTGTTTTCATAGTAGTAACAAAAATAGTTATAGTTTAGTAAGCATGTGGGTTAGTATAGAAAAATTATATTATAAAAGTTGTAATTTTTTAAAGTATTTCATTAATTATAACTTCATTTCCTAACAAGTTATTAAAATATTGCTGTATCTCATATTTTTCTTCTGTAGTTAAAGGCTCATTTAAAGTTAAATTAACTATATATGATTGAGTATAATTTGAATCAATATTTGTAACTTTATTATTTGTTATTGAACACTCTATAACTTTAGAATATTTTTGTTTAACATCTTCTTTTATTTTATCAATATTTATTGTAATTTGATCTGTTATTGAATTTACAGAAATATCTTTATTAGAATCATTTTTTGAAACATTTTTCTGCTCTTGTAATTCTATAATTTGTGAAACTTCTTCTTTAGTTATTCCTTTTTCAACTTCAGTTTGAGTAATTCTTAATGTCATATCATTAAGATTGTATTCCTTTAATTTATTTGTAAGATTTGATATTTCGCTTTCGTCTAACACTTTTCCTATTAATGCTAATTCAATTTTTTTATTTTTTATATCTATATTTGATTTTACAATTTGTGTGTCTTGATAATTAAATTCATTGTTTATATATTTTTGAACATTGCTTTCAATTTGGCTTTCTTTTATAAAAGGATATGCAAATAAAATACTTGGAATTATAGCAATAATTGATATTATTATTACATTTCTTTTTATCCTTGATTCTTCTTTCTTGGTTTCTCCTCTTCTTTTTGGCATTCTTATTATTTTAAATACAATCATTGCTGATACACTTATATAAAGTGCATTTATAATAAACATATATAATGCACCAGTAATATATTTTATATTCCATACTGAAATACCATATCCAACTGTACATAATGGTGGAATTAATCCCGTAGCTATTGCCACACCAGGTAATATATTTCCTTTTTCTTTTCTGGTTATGCCTATCGCCCCTGCTAAACCTCCTGTTATTGAAATTATTACATCCCATATTGTAGGTTCCGTTCTAGCAAGTAATGTAGCTGATACTGCTTTGATTGGTGATAGAAAAAAATATGCTATTGATGTAACCATACATATTAATATCTCTATAAACAATGCAAAAGAAGCTCTTTTTAAAAATTTGATATCTCCTGTTGCAAGTGAATATCCAATTCCTATAATAGCCCCCATCATTGGAGAAATTAACATTGCTCCAATTACAATTTCAATTGAGCCCATATTTAGTCCTACACATGCAATTATTATTGCTAACATTAGAATCCACATATTTGTACCTTTTAATTTTGCTCCAGATATAATATTTTCTTTAATTTCTGCTTTGGTTAGTTTATTTTCATTCATACTAAATACATCTTTAAAAAAATTTTTTATTCTAACTTTATTTTCTTGTTTTTTCATTTTATCCCCTTCTCCTTTGTTTAATTTTTCTCATAGATGGAAAATTAATTATTAATGTTCCTTATCAAAAATATTTCCAACAACATTTATACTTTCAATTAAATCTTCATACCTTATTCCTTCTGCATATTTTGATACTGATATTCGCTCTAATAATCTTTCTAACATATATGTTTGTAATACTGATTGTGCTGATACTTTATTTTCTTTTGCTATATTGTTTATTGTTGCTTTTAAGCTCATTGGATTTCTTTTCAATCTAATACCTCCATGTACTGTTTTAATATTTTATCTATTTTTAATTTTTTTGCATATTTGTATAGTAAATTTAAATTTCTTTTTGGTAGCTTAAAGTACTCTTTCATTGCATTGTTAAATATTTGTGGGTCTAATTTATTTCTATCTCTTATAATATCACATATTGTTCTTTCTAAATCATAAATTCTTATTTGTGTTCCATCTTCTAAATTTAGTGTTGTTGCTCCTAATAAGTGGTTTTCTTTTTTTATATAATGAGGAGCTATTGAAGCTTCATCATTATTTATTCTTATTGTGCTTGAGAAAGTCATATCTAAACTCATTGGTGTTCTATCTGTTAAATTATAAAAATATAGTGCTGTATTGTGTGAAAAAATTCCAGATTTATAGCGCTCTCCCATTATAAAGAATTCATTTATGTCTTTATCGTATTTTACATATAAACCTTTTATAGCCCTTATTAAATATCCTTGCTCTTCTAATATTTTTAAATATTGTCTGTGTATATTATGTTTTTTTAATTCTTTTACATATAAAATTCCATTATTTTCTTCTACTAAGGATTTTATTTTTTCTAAATTATTCATAATATCACCTTCTTTTTTTGACGTCTATATACATATTATACTTTATATGTATTTGTTTGTCAAGTTTTTTTGACAGTGTGATACATTTCATTTACTGTATGTATTTATTTGTCAAAAAAATACATACATATTATTAAAATTGTAGTGATAATTTTAGAGCGTCCACCTTTTATAGTGAACGCTCTTGTTTTTGTCAGCATATATTTTTATATGATGGATAACTCCTAATTCCTTTGCAATAACACTTGTTTTTAAGTGTTCATTATAAAATTTTTTCAACAATAATTTCTTTTGCTTCTATTCATTTTATATCATTCATATCATACATTCCGCTTCTAATATCTTTTTTAGTAATAAACTTTGCTGCTCTTACTGCTCCTTCTGCAAATAAACTTCTTGAATATGCAGTATGTTTTATTTCAAAGCTTTCGTTTTCACTGAAGAAAATTACAGAATGTTCTCCTACTATGTTTCCTCCTCTAACAGAGCTAATACCAATTTCTTTTTTAGATCGTTTTTCATGTTTATCATGTCTATTAAATTCGTATGACATTGAATTATCAAGAGCTTTATTTATTGAATCAGCAAGTAACATAGCTGTACCACTTGGGCTATCTATTTTTCTATTGTGATGTGTTTCTATTATTTCTATATCATTACCTTTTAGTATTTGTGCTAAATTTGATACTATTCTACACATAAGGTTTATATCTAATGACATATTAGCTGATTTAAAAATAGGTATTTCTTTACTATATTCTTTTATCTTAGATTCTTGCTCTTCAGAAAATCCTGTTGTAGCTATTACTACTGGTATATGTTTTGATTTAGCATATTCTAATATATTTAATGTAGCTACTGGAATAGAAAAATCTATTATCACATCCGCTTCTTCTACTATATTACTATAATCTGTATATACAGGAAAAGTATATTCACCAGTATTTACTTTATCTATTCCACCTACCAAAACACAATCATTATCTAAATTAACTATTTTAGCTACTTCTTGTCCCATTTTACCATTACATCCATTTATTAATACTTTAATCATTGTATTACCTCCTATAATATTTCTTATATCGCAAATTAGGAACGTTGCTCATTAGGCGCACATTGGAGACGTTAAGAATGTGTATTTTTAGCACATCGCCAAATACATTTTTTTAATAGCTTTAATGTGCCTGTCCCAATTTCCCAATTCTGGGAAAAGAGAACCGTCCCTATTTCCCAAATTCTTCTATAGCTTTTTTTAGGTTTGATTTTTTGTCTTCACTCATTTCTATTAATGGTAATCTTGGTATTCCATAGTTGTATCCTATAATATTTAGTCCTGCTTTTACAGGTATTGGATTTACTTCTGAAAATAGATTTTCTATTAAATTTAATGATGATAATTGTTTTCTTTTTGCTTCTTCTATATTACCATTAAAATAATCGTATACCATTTGATGTGTGAATTTTGGCTCTATGTTTGATAATACTGATATTACTCCTATTCCCCCCACTGAAAGTACTGGTATTATTTGATCATCATTACCTGAATATATAGATAAGTTATCACCACATAATGATGCTATTTTTGCTACTTGTGATATATTACCACTTGCTTCTTTTATAGCAACTATATTATCTATTTTGGATAATTCTAAGCATGTTTCTGGTAATATATTTACACCTGTTCTACTTGGTACACTATACATTATAATTGGTAATAATGTATTACTAGCTATTATTTTATAGTGCTCTATTAATCCTTTTTGAGTTGTTTTATTATAATATGGAGTTACTACTAATGCTCCATCTGCTCCAACAGATTCTGCATACTTAGTCATTTCTATTGCTGCTTGAGTATTATTTGAACCTGTACCTGCTATAACAGGTATTCTTTTATTTACTATATCTACTACAAACTTAATAGTTTCTTTTCTCTCCGCTTCTGTCATAGTAGAAGCTTCTCCTGTTGTTCC
Organism: Clostridia bacterium; assembly: GCA_017937285.1. GTDB lineage: Bacteria > Bacillota > Clostridia > TANB77 > CAG-508 > CAG-492. The sequence continues at coordinate 13,566 of JAGBDU010000027.1, read as the reverse complement.
ACATACTATTATGCTATCTACTCCCTCTTTAATTTGATGCTCTATCATATCCTTAAATACTTTGTAATTCACTCCATTTTCGTCAAATGGTGTCGCTATAGCTGTTCCGCATCCTTTAAATATAACTTTTTTCATATAGCATACCTCCTTATTTTTATATACAAACTTATGTTTGTTTTTAAATATTTTATGCTTCTTAAAATATCTATTATCTTTATATAACGTTCCTATGTAAATTTCAAGTGTTTTTTCGTTTTTTCGGGGACGGAGAATTTCGGGGACGGAGATTTTCGGGGACGGAGAATTTTCAAGAAACGCGATATTAGGGGACGGAGATTAGAAATTACCACAAACATTCATCAGTATAAGCATAGGTTTCAGCAATTATTTTAATATATTTCGAAAAATCTCCGTCCCCGGAAACTTTTTCGAAAAAATCTCCGTCCCCGGAAACTTTTTCGAAAAATTCTCCGTCCCCAAATTCTCCGTCCCCGAAAAATCTCCGTCCCCGGGTTTACGAAATTAGTCGCTCTAATATTTGTATAGCGTTGCTGGCAGCACCTTTTCTTGTATTATCAGCTACTACCCATAGATTTATTCCGTACTTTACACTATAATCTCTTCTTATTCTTCCTACATACACTTCATCATGATCATTTGAATTTATTGCCATTGGATATATATTATTTTTTACATCGTCTAATACCACAATACCAGGAGCTTCTTTTAATGTTCTTACTAATTCTTCTAAATCAAAATCATTTTCAAATTCTACATTTATTGACTCACTATGAGAGTTAAATACAGGTACTCTTACTGTTGTTGCTGTTATTGGTAAATTAGGCTTATTTAATATTTTTCTTGTTTCATTAATCATTTTATGCTCTTCTTTGGTATATCCATCAGATAAAAAATCATCTATATGTGGTATACAGTTGTTGAATATTTTATATGGAAATTTTTTTAATGTATATCTTGAATTACACACATAATTTTCTATTCCAGATTCTAAATCCTGTATTCCTCCTATACCTGCTCCAGATACTGCTTGATATGTAGAATATACTATACGCTTTATATTATATTTTTTATCTAGTGGACTTAATGCTACTACAGCTTGTATAGTAGAGCAATTTGGATTAGCAATTATGCCTTTGTTGTTTTCCGCTTCTTTAAAATTTACTTCTGGTACTATTAAAGGAACCTCATTATTCATTCTATAAAAGCTACTATTATCTATTACCGTACATTTGTTTTGTACTGCTATAGGAGCATATATTTCTGATACTTTTGAACCTGCTGTGAAAATAGCATAGTCAATTTTTTTATCAAACGAATGTTCTGTGAGCTCTTCTACAGTATACTGTGTACCATCAAAAACTATTTTAGAGCCTGCAGATTTACTAGAAGAAAAAAAACTATATTCACTTATCGGTAGATTTTTTTCTTCTAAAACTTTCCTAGCAATTCTACCGACTACTCCTGTAGCTCCTACTAGAGCTAATTTATACTTTTCCATAAAATTCACCAAACCTTTCATTACATTTTATAATATACAGCTTGTTTTTATTCTTTAAATTAGAAGACAAATTAGAAATAAAAAAATATATTCTCATATTATTAGCCAAGAAATTGAAATCAATTTTATTTTTATGCTATTAGCCAATAAGTCAACGTTTGAAAATATGTTTTTATACTACTTATAATCGTAACAAAAAGAAGTATCTGAAAACCAAATACTTCTTTAATAAAATTTACTTATTATCATTATTATAACTCATTTGCTCAAGATTCATATAGTCTTGTTCTTTCTTTATTATGAGAGCAAAGTTTGTTTAAATCAATTATACTGACTGCTAATTATCTTATAATTGCGCTATTTCTTCTTCAGACAAACCGGTAAAACTTTCAATTTCTTTAACTGTCATTCCTTTTTCTTTCATTTTCTTGGCAATTTCAGCTCTACCTTCGGCTCTACCTTCGGCTCTACCTTCAGCTCTACCTTCGGCTCTACCTTCAGCTCTACCTTCAGCTCTGCCTTTGGCTCTGCCCTCACTCAATCCTTTGGCTCTGCCCTCACTCAATCCTTTAGCTCTGCCCTCACTCAATCCTTTCTCTCTTGCTTTTTGTGTTTCTTCTGCTAATTGACTTATTCTATCGTATCTTGCCCAGGCTTCTGCGTCTGCTAATCTTCTAACTTCTTCATCTGCTTCTAACATATTTAGTTGCTCTACTGCTGCTCTTAATTCTTCATATGTTCTTGCCATATTTAACACCTCCTCTCCATATGGATTTATAAAAAATTCTAGCCAGGGATCTTTTTTTCCCGTTTTTTTCTTTTGCACTTTGTACTTTTCCAGCTCTAATATATGTATTTCAAGTTTTTTTGATAATATTTTTTCTGGATAGTCTTGCTCCCTTATGTTCCATATTGTATGATATTTTTCTATATCTTCAGTATTTTTAAAATTTTCTTCCATTATTATTACCATTACTGTTCTTTTTAGTGTACTATAATCTTCCTTTACTTTTATATCTGCTATATATGTTCTTGCTAAATATCCTATAAATCTACTTGGCAAATAATCATATGCTCTTCTTTGCATTTCTATTATATATTTTCTTAGCTGATCATCTTTTGCTATTACATCTGCTTCCATTTTTTTATCTTCCACAGATTCCCTTTGTAAATCTAATTTACAATCTGTTGTTATTGATTCTATCTCTTCTCCTATTACATTTTCTAAAAAGCTTTTTGTTATTTTTTCATTTCCTCTATTACCAAGTAAACACTTAAATATCGTATCATTCATTGGACCATAAATTGGCTTTTTATTTTTGAAATCTTCTGCAACCATCCTTCTCCTTCTATTCTAACATATTAGTTAATTTTTATGCAATAGTAAAATGTTAGAATAGAAATTATTTATTGCATGAAATGCCTTTTTATATTCTTTTTTATTTATATTTATATAATTTAATTTTGTTTTGGATTAAAAACAATACATTTTTTATTATATTCTGAACTATGCTTTGAATTATATTTTTTATTGTTTTTGAAATGTACTTCGAATTATATTTTTTATTATTTTTGAACTATACTTCGAATTGTATTTTTTATTGTTTTTGAAGAATACTTCGAATTATATTTTTTATTGTTTTTGAAATGTACTTTGAATTTTTAATAAATTTAAATAAAATACATTTAATAAAAAAAGCAGTTATCATATGTGAAGTGAACCCCATTCACTTCACATATTGATAACCGCTTTTTTATAATAAATCTATTATTAATATCCTTGATTTGCAACTTTTTTATGATTTAGCACTATTTACAAAATTCAATTATCTTGCGTCCGTACTAGTAGAACTATCATTACTATTAGAAATATATACCCATTTAGAAATACCAGAAAATATTTCATCTTTCTCGTAATATCCAGTGTTCCTTCCACCTGCTGCTGAATCAGCAAAAAATATTTTTCCATCATCTGATATTCCTAATAAAACAGCATAGTGTCCCATACGATATTCCGTATTTCCAATTTTAGCGTTTGATATATGTACAATAACTGGATTACCTTTTTTTAGATTTTCAATCACATTATCTGTTGAGGTATACCAATCACTACATATTAATCCATATTTACTAAACTCATTCTTAAGTTCAGATGTAAAAGTTTGAATATTTACTATACCATCATTATTTACATCTTCTGGTGTTTTATTAATTCCATATCCAGATAAAGTTGTAGCAATTGTAGTTACTCCAGCCGCATCAGATGCGTATGTACCATAGCTATATTTTTTACTAGCCCAAGGGCCTATTGATTGACAATATACTTTATATTGTTTATCTCCATTTGTGTATATACCTTCTATTCCTGTATTCTTTAGTTCTTCTTCTGTATTTTGTTTATATGATGCCTTATTATCATTGTTTTCACTTTCTTTTGGCTCTTTTAATTTAAATTTGATGTTATTAATTGTTATTTCAGTTATTTTATTTGACGTATCCACTTTCTCATCTTTTTCTTCTTTTTCTTCTTTTTTAATAGGATTACTTCTTCTTTGTTCAAATTGTTCTTTTGTGATTTCTTCATTTTTTTCATTATAATATTTTACATTTCCGTTTTTGGTTACTTTAATACATTGTAATACTTTATCTTCATAATACTCAATTTTTTCATATATAGCATTATTCGTGTCTTTTTCGTATTTTATATTATCAACTTCATTAAAATCATATACTTGCCATACAAACGATGAATCATATTTATATTCTATATTTGAATATTTTTTTACTGTAACCTTTTTTTCGTTATATTCCACTGTTTCTATTTTTTCATTTGTTACTCCATCATAAAAATATGTAGATTTTAATTTTCCAGTTTCATCATAATTTTCTTCTGTATATACTAACAATTTATTATCGCGATATTCTTCAAATTTTATTCTATTTCCTTTGTCATCATATTCCCAATAATATATTTTTTCATTTTTAGAATTATAATTTGTCCTTGATTTTATTTCTCCATTTGAATGATATGTTCTAATCTGTTTATCAGCAAATGTTCCATTTTTATTATAGCGTTCATTACTTACATCTAAATTGTTTCTAAATTCATGCACTTCATTTAAGACTTTTTCATTACCATTTACAGTATTATAAGAAACTGTATAATATAAATTATCTCCGAAAGAAACTTTACTTAAATATCCATCTTTATAATCTGTATTATAATCTGTATTATAATCTATTGTTTCTTGATTTTCGTCACTATAATTTCCGCTAACAACTTCGTCCCATGATGGGTTTAAATCAGCTGCTTTTCTTGCATAATATGTTAGTATATATTGTGCATCTTTTACAGTTATCATTCCATCAGAATCTATATCTACATATGTAGCTTCATCTTGTGTTAATAATTTATCATTTAATGTTAACGCTACTGCTTTTGTTAACACCAATGTTGCATCAGCTATTTCTACATTTTTATCTCCATTTACATCACCTTTTGTTTTTCCTGATAAATCAAAAATAACATCTTCTAGGTATATTACTTTTTTTCCATCTTTTGTTGTTTTTTCTTTTTGGATAATTTGAACATTTCCTTCTTGTTGTATTTGCTCTTTTTCGCTATCTGCTACATATTCTACATATTTACCAGCTGTTAAATAATATTGATTACATATTTTTTTGAATTCGTCTGTTTTTACAATTTCATCAATTGCAGTCATCTTGCCTGACTCTTTAATTTTATTTACATATGTATTTATTTCATCTTGAGATGGAGTTCTATTTAATGTAGCTTTAAATAATGCTTTAACATATTCTTCGTCAGATAATTTTCTATTTTTAAATGCTGCACTATCTACATATAATTGAATAGCTTCTGTTGCTGTTTGCTCTCCATTTACAAGATTTGAAAAACTTCCTATATTAGATGCATCTTTTCCTATTAATGATGTATATGCATTTTTTATGAATTCACCTGCTAGTGTTCCTGTTGATTTGATTGCTGATACTGTATAATCTCCTCTTTCAATTTTTAAACTATCACATATTGCTTGGAATTTACTATTTAATATAAATTCTTTTAACAATTCGTTTCTTGTTGTTCCTGTTACTAATTTATTTTCGTAATTTTGAATATCTGAATCAGATAAATCTTCATTTAAACATATTTTACCAATTACTTTTATATATTCAGCATCTGTTAATTTTAAGTTTTTAAATCCATTGCTTTCAATTATAGTTTTTAGAGCTGTTGAAGCAGAAAATTGTCCGCTTACTATGTTATCAATAAGATTTATTTTATCTTCATCTGAAATTTTTATATTAGATTTACTTATTAAATCTTTAACAAATATTTCTATATTTTCTTTATTGGTATTTTCTTTTACATATGTAATTGTATCCCCAATTACATTTTCATCATTAATACCATATTTTGCACATAAAGCTTTAAAATTAACCTCTTCACTTGGATATTTTGATGTTAATATTGATTTTAATGCTTCTGCTCTTGATTTTTTTACTTCATTTTGTAACAAAGTATTCCAATCTGAATCACTTGTTGGCTCTTCTACAAGAGTAAAAGCTTTATATAATCTTTTTAAATATTCTTCATCGCTTATTTCTAAGTTCAATTTATCTTCAGGAATTAATTTTTCAATTATTTCACATAATGTTGATTTTCCACTTTCTATTTCGTTAACATAGTCCTTTATCATATTTTTAATATTTTCTGCATTAGAATCACTGTTATCATCAATGATAACATTATAATATCCAGAATATATTTTATATAACAAATTTTCTGCATCTTTTAAAACACTTTGCGTGCTCTTGTCACTCATATCACCATTATTACCAACTGATGCAACATCAACTTTTACAAAATACCCATTAGTAGCAGCTTCTTGTCCATATTTTATATATGTTTCTTCTCCTTGATTTTCACCACTTAATATCTTTATATTTAAATAATTTCCATCTATTGCTAAAATTTCAAAAGTATTTCCGTTATGTAAAAATTTATCGATTGTTTTATGTTCTTTATTTCTTAAATACCATGTATTTGCTGTAAATTTTAATGTATCTCCTACATTCAAATTTTCTGTATATATTTTGTCTTCTTCTGAAGAATTATTACTTCCTGTTCCTGTATTGTCTCCTGTTGTACCAGAACTCCCATTATCTCCTGTTCCCGTACTTCCTCCAGTTGTACCAGTATTTCCATTATCTCCTGTTCCCGTACTTCCTCCAGTTGTACCAGTATTTCCATTATCTCCTGTTCCCGTACTTCCTTCAGAGTCACCACTACTTTGAGTATCATCTTTATTGTCACCAAATGAACCTCCTTTAAATATAACATCATATGTAACCCTCGTTTTTGTAGATATTACTTTTTTTACACTAGATCTTTTACTAGAAGGTAATGATTGTACATAATTGCTAAAGCTACTTGTTGTCCAATCAGATGTTTCTTCAGTTATGGTTCCAGCACTTGTTTGTCCTTTAAAATAGACAGAATATACATTATAATATAGTACAATCCACCAACCAGAGTTATTCTCCAAATAAACATATGAGCTATCCGCATCATAAATTCCTTTACCACTTGTTATTAATTCGCTTTTTTCTTTATTTGCTTCTGTCTTAGTGTTGTATGGTCCCTTTGTAATATGTTGTTCACCTGCTTCTTCTATTTTAGTATTCAAAACTTTATATGACAATTGATTTCTATTTACTATCTCCCCTACTTTAGGACTTCTTCTCTGTGCCTCTTGATAACTAGCGTAAGAACCATAATAAACTTTATTGCTTATTGATGCTTCTTTTTCTAATTGATATGTATATTTATACTCTGTTTTGATTAATTTTACATCTTCATAATGCCCTGCATATTTATTTTTAAATTTTTCTAGTGTGTTTTCATCTTCATCTGTTGTAATATATGGTTTATAATTTTTAGATGCCGCAAAACTCTTAGTTAACATTATACTAAATGGTGAGATAATATTAATTATTAATGATATTACCAATATTTTAATAGTTATTTTTTTCATAAAATTCATCCTTTCCTTAATAAGGTAATTCAAATTGTGACACTTTCCATGTTTTTTTGTCTAATTTTAATTTGAATTCTTGTGCCACTTTACTTGAAGTTTTATTTCCTTTTTCATCATATGATATATAAAAGGATTCAGCATCACAAATTATTTCATCTTTTGTTATGCTTTTTATTATTAATTGTGTTGATTCATATGTTTTGTCTTTTTTTCTATCAATAGAGTCAATACTTATGTAATGTTCACCATCTTTTTCTATTATTCGAGCTATATTACTATAAGTTTGCATGTAATCTTGATAAACATCGTTTTTTACTGTTTCATCATAATTTTCTATTTTTAAATATAATTTGTTATCAAACTTGTATCCTTCTGGATTATTATCATTTCCAGATAAATTCATTCCGTCTGCTTGTGCATAATTTAATAAATTATTATATTTTTCTGTTGCAACTTCTAAAGCTTGTTCTGATGATAATACTGTTTTTTTATTTTTAAAAATTAATAATAATGTTGCAACAATTATAGCTATTATTATAACTATAATTAATAACTTGGCAATTTTTTTCATTATTTATCCTCCGTTTATTTTTTATTTTTTTCGCCTTTATTTTTGTGCTTTTTATTTTTTAATTTGTTCATCACTCTAATTAACAAAACTAAAACAACAATAATTCCTAATATAATTAATATATATTTAAAATATGCTGTACTACTTTGTTTTTCACAGTGAATAACTGCTGGTGTAAGTTTATAATTATTACCTAAATTATTTGAAGTTATAATTTTTGTTTCATCTCCAAATGATACATTGTAATATGTTTCTTCTTCGATTTTTTCTGGTAATTTAAATTTTAAAGAGCAAATTTTAAAATCTCCAGATTTACCTTCATTTGATGTAAATGCTATTACAATAACAGATTCATTTTTATTATTTACTGATTGAATTGTATATTCTGAATTTTCATTTTCTGTATTTATATATTGTAATCTTGAATCATATTTTATTTGAATTGTTCCTGCTGTTATGTAATTAGCATTTTTTACATTTATATCTACTGATACTTCTTTGTTTTCACATTTTTTTCCTGCTTCAACCCCAGTAATCTCTAATATCATTTTTTCTTGTCTGTTATAATCTTCTGTTATTGTTTCATTTGCAGTAGTAGTTCTAGTACTTTTTACTGCATTGTCTTCTACTGCATATGTTGTTTTAAAAAGTACAAAAGACATTAATATTATTAATAAAATTTTAATCTTTTTTTTCATATTTTATTTACTCCTTTATTTTAATCTTTTATTAATCCTGCTCCCTTGCATGCGTAGTATCTTAGTATTTCTGCGGCATCCTTTACAGAAATTACATTATCTTCATTTACATCACATATGTTATACAAATCTTCAACATTTTTTATTTTTTCATTATTTTTTACAATTTTCTTTTCAACTAATTTTTGATATATATCATAATCATCATTTACTTTATCGTTTTCGTAATCCCATGCTAATATATATGCAATAAAACTTAATAATTCTGTAGCATCATTTATTTCAATATTTCCTTGCTCATCATTATCTACATTTCCTACAATGTAATCTGTTCCTTCATAAGGTTTTCCTATGTTTTTTATGTATTTTACTTCTTCTTCATTTTCTTCTGTGTTTACTGTTTTTGCATTATCTGCTGGGCTTAAATTAGTTGTTTCTGCAAATATTTTGTTACATGCCATAACTATTAATAGCATACTAGCAATTAATAATGCTATTATTTTAACTTTTTTATTCATACTTCATCCTCCTTATTAAAATTTATTTTTTTTGTATATTTTATATAATATAACACCAACAACCATTACAATTAATCCTAGAATAATATATAAATAACTTTCACCAGTTTGAGGAATACTTATCTTATTTTTTTCTTCTGTTATATTTTGGGTTACTTTATTTTGTTCACTGTTTTCATTAAATTTGTTTTGTTCACCGTTTTCATTTGTTTTATTTTGTTCACTATTTTCATTTGACGGATTTTTATTTTCTTCTTTTTGTGATTCATCATCTTCCGTTGATTGGGCTACATCTGATCTTGGAAGGCTTATGCTTGCAATATCATATAATCCGTTTTTATCTTTTCCTTTCCATTTGATTTCAACATTTTTTTCTAATGAACTTTTTACTTTAAATGTAAAAGTTATTATCTTTTTAGTACCTATTACCGCATCTTTTGTACCATTGTCATTTGGATATCTTACTATTGCAAATCCTATAGCATTATTTTCTCCTAATGCTATTTGCCCATTATTTTTTTTCTCGTCAGAATTTGAAAATTCCTCATAATTATAATATTGTTCTTCAACTACTTCTATATCATCACTATATTCAATTCTACCTTGCACAGCATCTTCTGGTTCAAAAAACTCTCCAACTAATGTTACAGAAAAGCTATCACCTAATTTTAATGAATTTGAATCAGATACAATCGTAAATTTATTACTTTTAGATGTTTCAGCAATTCTATAATTAAATGTTGATATAATGCTCCATATAATTACAACTACAAGTGGTAATATAAAAATACTTTTTCGTTTGTTCATTCTTTTACCTCCTTAATAAATTTTCTATTTAATGTTACCACTGATATTAACCTTTTTACAAGATTATACGGAAAATTATATAAAATTTAATATTATCGTAATATTATCGTAATATTATTGTAATATTTTGTTTTTAATTTAAAGCGCATACTTATTCATGTATTAAAACTTTTGCCTGCCGACCATTAAGGAACAAAATGTTTATAATATACTCCCTTTGCAATTGCTAATTTTTTTGCACTAAACTGTAATCATAATAACATTTTTACTAAAATAAAACTACATTACAAAAAGCCCAAATATCACCTATATAAAAAGTAATACATTTGGGCTTTTTTATACAACAACTTAATTAATCAATAACATAAAGCGCCTGTTTTATTTCATACGCTCTGCCTTTATAGCTGCCTGTGCTGCTGCAAGTCTTGCTATTGGCACTCTAAAAGGTGAGCATGATACATAAGTTAATCCAATATTATGGCAAAATTCTACTGTTGGTGGATTGCCTCCGTGCTCTCCACATATTCCAAGCTCTATACTTGGTCTTACTTTTTTGGCATCATCGATTGCCATTTTCATTAATTTTCCAACACCTATTTGGTCAACTTTTTGGAATGGGTCAAACTCAAATATTTTTTTATCATAATAAAATTTTAAAAATTTTCCTGCATCATCACGGCTAAATCCGTATGTTAATTGTGTTAGGTCATTTGTTCCAAAAGAAAAGAATTCCGCTTCTTTTGCTATTTCATCTGCTACTAAACAAGCACGTGGTATTTCTATCATTGTTCCTACATGATATTTTAATTCTATTCCAGATTCTGATATTAATTTATCTGCAGTTTGAGTTATAATATCTTTTACATATTTTAATTCTTTTACTTCTCCTACTAAAGGAACCATTATTTCTGGAAATACTTTTTCTCCTTCTTTTTTTACATTTATTGCTGCTTCAATAATAGCTTTTGTTTGCATTACTGCTATTTCAGGGTATGTTATAGATAGTCTACATCCTCTGTGTCCCATCATAGGGTTAAATTCATGTAGGTCTGTTACTATTCCTTTTAATTCGTCAAATGTCATTCCCATATCTTTTGCTAAAGTTTCTATTTCTTCATCATCATGTGGTAAGAATTCGTGTAGTGGTGGATCTAATAATCTTATTACTACTGGGTATCCTTTCATTGTTTTAAATAATCCTTCAAAATCTCCCCTTTGCATAGGAAGTATTTTGTCAAGTGCTAAAGATCTTTGTTCTGATGTTTTTGAAACTATCATTTCTCTTATAGCTGCTATTCTATCTGGTTCAAAGAACATGTGTTCTGTTCTGCATAATCCTATTCCTTCTGCTCCAAATTCACGTGCTTGTTTTGCATCTCTTGGGTTATCTGCATTTGTACGAACTTGTAATTTTCTTGCTTTATCTGCCCATCCCATTAATTTTGCAAAATCTCCTGAAACTGAAGCTTCTACTGTTTCTATTTTTTCGCCATATACATTTCCAGTTGAACCATCTAATGATATATAGTCTCCTTCATGATATGCTTTTCCATCTTTAGTATAGAATACTTTTTCTGTTTCATTAACTGTTAGCTCTCCACATCCTGCTACACAGCATGTACCCATACCACGAGCTACAACTGCTGCATGTGATGTCATTCCGCCTCTTACTGTTAATATACCTTTACATACAACCATACCTTCTATATCTTCTGGTGATGTTTCTAGCCTTACTAATATTAGCTCTTTTTCTCCATTTTCTATTAATTCTTGTGCTCTTTCTGCAGTGAAAACTACTTTACCTGTTGCGGCTCCCGGAGATGCTGGAAGACCTTTTGCAACTGGATTTGCTGATTTTAATTTCTTTTGGTCAAAGTTAGGATGTAATAACTGATCTAATTGATTTGGCTCTATTCTTAGTACCGCTTCTTTTTCATCTATCATTCCTTCTGATACTAAGTCAACTGCTATTTTTAATGCTGCTTGTGCTGTACGTTTTCCATTTCTTGTTTGAAGCATATATAGTTTTCCATGCTCTATTGTAAATTCCATATCTTGCATATCTTTGTAGTGTTTTTCAAGTCTATCTGCAAATTTTAAAAAGTCATTATATGCTTCTGGGTTTATATATTTTAATGTATCTATTGATTGTGGTGTACGAATACCTGCAACAACATCTTCACCTTGTGCATTCATTAAAAATTCGCCCCATACTCCTTTTTCACCTGTTACTGGGTTTCTTGAAAATGCAACACCTGTTCCGCAATCTTCTCCCATGTTTCCAAATACCATTGCTTGTACATTTACTGCTGTTCCCCAATCTGATGGTATATCATTTAACTTTCTGTATGTTATAGCGCGTGGATTATTCCATGATCTAAATACTGCTTTTATTGATTCTATTAATTGCATTTTTGTATCTTGTGGGAATTCTTCATGTAGATAATCTCTGTATATTCCTTTAAATACTTTTACTAAGTCTTCTAAGTCGTTTGCATCCATGTCTGTATCTAATTTTAAATTTCTTTGATGTTTTTTTAAGTCTATTGCATCTTCAAATAATTTTTTTGGAACTTCTTTTACTACATCACTGTACATTTGTATAAATCTTCTGTAACTATCAAAAGCAAATCTCCTGTTTTTGTTTGCAAATGTTTGAACTGTTTCATCATTCATTCCAAGGTTTAATATTGTATCCATCATTCCTGGCATTGATGCTCTTGCTCCTGATCTTACTGATACTAGTAATGGTTTTTCTTTGCTTCCTAATTTTTTTCCTGAATATTCTTCTAAGTATATTAATGCTGAATCTATTTGTTTTAATATTTTTTCTGATATTTGTTCATCATCTTCATAATATTTATTGCAAGCTTCAGTTGTTATTGTGAATCCTTGTGGTATTGGCATTCCTAGTGATGTCATTTCTGCTAAGTTTGCACCTTTTCCACCTAACAATTCTTTCATACTACTATTGCCTTCTTTAAAAAGGTATACATATTTTTTTTCCATTGTTTATTTCCTCCTTAAATATATTCTTTTGTAAATTCGTAATAATTATAACATAAAAATTAAAAAAGCAATTATTTTTTGTAGAAATTTTTTCGTTTTTTCGGGGACGGAGATTTTTGGGGACGGAGATTTTTGGGGACGGAGATTTTTAGGGACGGAGATTTTTGGGGACGGAGATTTTTGGGGACGGAGATTTTTGGGGACGGAGATTTTTGGGGACGGAGATTTTTGGGGACGGAGATTTTTGGGGACGGAGATTTTTGGGGACGGAGATTTTCGGGGACGGAGATTTTCGGGGACGGAGATTTTCGGGGACGGAGATTTTCGGGGACGGAGATTTTCGGGGACGGAGATTTTCGGGGACGGAGATTTTCGGGGACGGAGA
>JAGBDU010000084.1 GCA_017937285.1 Clostridia bacterium | reverse complement strand
ATCCACCGTACAATACTTTTTCTTTTCCACCGGCACCGTGTCTCACACGACTGCCATTGCTGTAAAACAATCGGGCTTGCCCGGTGGTCGGAAATGAGGGGAGTCAGGTAGCCTAATACTCCCGTCCCCATCTTGAGGTTGAGTCACTTTCGTTTTTTGCCCCGTCCCCATCTTGAGGTTTATTTTTTTATAATTTTCATTCTAGAAAACTCTTCTATATCTGTTTCATCTAATATTTCTTGAATTTTTTTAGCTGTTTTTTCGTCTCGAGGAATTATTATTTCTTTTAATGCATTTGCTCTTCTTTGAACTTTTTCTATACTTTTTTCTAATCTAAAAATTATATTTTCTATTTCTGCAAGCTCTATGATGTATTTTTTTAGCTTGTTATATTTTATTATTGTTTCGTCTATATTTGATGTAGTATTATATAGTCCATATACCGGTGCAATTTCGTTTTCTTGTGATATTATAGATGGGATTTCTACTCCCATGATTGTTTTGTATTTTATATCTATTACATTATCATCTTCTTTTATAGTATTAGATAAATTAATCATTGATTCTATTCCTATATCTACATTAGATAATCTTAAAGAATTTTGAGCTTCTTTTAATATATTTTTTCCTTTTTCTTTTAGCTCTTTTTCCTTTTCTTTATATTTATCTAGCTCTCTTGTTAGAATAAGTTTCTTTTGCTCTAAAAGTTTGTGCCCTTGTTTAGACTGATTAATAAAGTTTTGTAACTTTATTAAATTATTTTTTGTTGGTAAATCTCTAATACTCATTATGGCTCCTCCTTTGTTTACATTTTGAATATTACACATTTTTAACATTCTTAGTGTGCACATGATGTGCAACATTCACTAATATGTACAATAGTCAATTTTAAGCTGGGTTCCAAGTTTCTCCATAATCATTTGATATATATGTCACAAAATCTCCTCCATTATAATCACCATCAGAGCCTTGTGTTATTTTTAATTTTAAAATTCCACTTTCTTCAGTTGGTAAATTGTAATAATCATATATGTCACTTTCAAATAATTCTAATTTATTAAATGTTGCTCCTCCATCTTTTGTTATATACAAATATGATGATTCTCCTGACGTTTGTGGCATTGTTAAAAATCCTACATTTTCATTTACAAATTTTATTTTACTTGATGTTTTAAATGTTTTGTCAGTTCCTTCTCCTATGCCATAATTTATATCTTTCCAACTTTGTCCACCATCAGTTGTTTTTGATATTTTTCCAAAAGCAGTTCCCATTGCCACATCTTCAAATTCTAACATATATCCAATTTTGGAATCTATAAATTGAATGCATTCAATTGTAGTATTTTGTGGTCTTTGAACTGTTTGCCAATTTTCTCCCATATCATCTGAATATACTAAATATCTTTGTTGATGATAATCGTAATAAAAAATTGTTTTTTCTTTAGATATTTGATAGTCATTATCATTATATTGCATATTCTCGAATTTTCCTGGAACTTCTATTGTATTTTTTCCATCATAACTTATATATAATTTGCTGTTTTTTATAACATAATCATTTTCATTGACATGTATTTTGTTGTAATTAGTTAAATTATTATCATCTTTATATGTTGTACAAAATAATACTTCCGCTTTTGTTTTTTCTTTTGAAACCTCACATATTGTTATTGTTCCATTATCTTTTACTAGCCCTGTAAGATTGTCAATTATGCAATCTTTATTTAATCCTATAACATACCTTGGAATTTCATTTTTATATAAAACAATTGCTATTGTACCAAATTGCTTACAATTCGTGGTATCAAAAGTTTCTGTTATTTGATTTTTAGTTACTTTTATTTTATCGGTATCAACTACTAATTTAACTTGATTAGCATATTGTCCACCATTTGACCAGCTTCCGCGTTATTGCAGATATTACATGATAATATGAACTTGATTTTATTTCTTGTCTGTCTCCATATGTTGCTACAAATGATCTTAATTTTTTATTTTTGTCTTTATATGCTACACTACATATATCTGTTTCCAGCCATTGGCATTTAATTTTTCCGCTTACCTCATATGATAATTGCTCTTGTGGTTTTGCCCAAATATAAAATTTCACATTTCTATAATATGTTGTAGCTCCTGTTTGTTTATTCTTTTTTAGAACAATTTCATTTTTTAAATCTTTTGAAATACTTACAATGCACTCATTATCTAGTCCATTATTTAGTAAAAATATTCCATTTACTATAGTAAGTATAATAAATAAAATAGAAATTATTATATTTTTTATTTTGCTCTTTTTTATTAAAAACAATGCAGATAAAAAACTTGTTAATATAGCAATTTCATTTAATATGTATGGTATAGTATCTTTTACATATTCATAACCCTTTGTTTTTACAATAATTATATATGTAACTTGTATACCAAATGAAATAAAAAATAATAATGTTGAAATAATTCCAAATATCTTTTTTATTTTTTTTAATTTTTTTCTTCTTCTTTCTTCTACATTTTTATATTTTTCAATTGCATCTTTAATAACTCTATCTACATCTATTTCTTCTTTTTTTCCTATCTCTGCATTTAAAAGCTCTGATGATGTAATTCCAAATACATCTGCCAATGAATTTATCATTGTTATATCTGGAAAGCTTAATCCCCTTTCCCATTTTGATACAGCTTTATCTGTAACATTTAGTTTTTCTCCTAGCTCTTTTTGAGTTAGATTTGCTTTTTTTCTTAATTCTTTTACAAATTTTCCAAACTTTTGATTATCCATTTTTATAAATTCCTTTCGTTTTTTAATAAAAATGTATACCTTTTGTTAAAATTTATCAATCGACTGTTGGTAGAATTTTGATTTTTTCAGCTTCTATTTTTGCAATTAATCTCCTACTTGATATCTCCATTGCCTTAATCTGTTTGCTTTTAAGCATTTTCCATATTGTCTTGGATTCTAACTATAAAAATTTATCTACAACTTATCCAACTCCTCCTCTGGCAGAATTTTTAATAATTCTAGTGCCAAATCTAATGTCTTATTTATATCTCTAAACTCATATTTCCCCTGATTAATAAATCTTTCTTCAAATTGCTCGCCAAATTCAAGATACTTTCTATCAGTTTCAGTTAAATCCGCTTCTCCTAATACTTTTGCTAGAGCTCTTACATCTTGTACTTTTGAATAAGAGGCAAATATCTGATCTGAAATTTTACTATGATTATCTCGTGTTATTCCTTTACCAATGCCATCTTTCATTAATCTTGATAAAGAATCTAGTATGTTAATTGGCGGAGTTATTCCTTTTTGAGCTAAATCTCTGCTTAATACTATTTGACCTTCTGTTATATATCCTGTTGTATCTGGTATAGGATGTGATATATCATCATTTGGCATTGTTAAAATTGGAATTTGTGTTATAGATCCTTCTTTTCCTTTTATTTGACCAGCTCTTTCGTATATAGAAGCAAAATCACTATATAAATATCCTGGATATCCTTTTCTACTTGGAATTTCACCTTTCAATGTAGAAATTTCTCTTAAAGCTTCAGCATATGCAGTCATATCAGTTAATACAACTAAAACTTGCATATCAAGGTCAAACGCCAGGTACTCAGCACATGTAAGAGCTAACTTTGGAGTTAAAATTCTTTCAATAGAAGAATCATTTGACAAATTTTCAAACATAACTACTTTAGAAAGAACACCATTTTCTTTAAAGCTCTTTTTAAAAAACTCAGCTGTTTCATACTCAGCCCCCATTAAACCAAACACAATAGCAAAATTTCCAGAATCTGTTATATCAGACTGCCTAATTATTCTTTCAGCAAGTTCATTATGATTTATGCCACTACCAGAAAAAATAGGCAATTTTTGTCCTCTAATTAAAGTCATAAGTCCATCAATTGTAGAAATGCCAGTTTGAATAAAATTTCTAGGATATTTTCTAGAAACAGGATTAATAGAGCTAGAATTAATATCGCGTTTAATGCTACCTTCCAACTCACCTAAATCATCAATTGGATTACCAGTTCCATCAAAAATTCTACCAAGCATACTAGGAGACAATTTTAACTTTAATGGCTCACCCATAAAAGTAGTACTAACATCTGATGTATCAATACCATTTGTTCCTTCATAAACTTGAATAGTAGTTATATCATCATCTAATCTAATTATATTACCAATTCTTCTTTCTCCATTTTTTAAAACCAAAGTAACCTTCTCCTCAAAAGAAACATCTTTAGGAGTTTTAATAAATACCAAAGGTCCATTAATAGAATCCAAACCAATATACTGAATTTTCAATAAAAACACCTGCCTTTCATATATGTTCCACATACTCCTCTTCCAACTTCTTAAGCCTATTTTTAATTTGCAAATTCAAATCACTAAACTTCCCAATATCATCATTAGCAACATTATTCTTAAGCTTAACATATTCCTCAAAAAATCCCAACTTCTTAATTTCAGAAAGAGGAATCCTTTTTTCGATTAACTTCAAAGACCTATCATAAAGCAAAATTATAGTCTGCATCATTTTAAATTGCTTAATAAGAGGAACCTGACTATCAATATCAGACATAGCATTTTGCTGTAAAAATCCGAACTCTAATTGCTTTGGCAACTTCCAAAGTTAGTCTTTTACTATCAGACAAAACATCTTGTCCTACAACTCTTGCAATTTCTAATAACTCATTTTCTTCTTCTAAAATAGAAACGACCCTCTGTCTATAATCTAAAAACTCAACATCAACATTTTCTTCATACCAACCTTGTAAATTGTCAATATACTCACTATAACTAATATTCCAATTTACAGCAGGATAATGTCTTGAATATGCTAAATCTCTATCTAATCCCCAAAAAGTATGAACAAACCTCTTAGTATTTTGAGTAACAGGCTCTGAAAAATCTGAACCTTGTGGTGAAACAGCACCAATAATTGTAACAGATCCCATTTTACCACTATAACTTTTTACAAGACCAGCTCTACCATAAAATTCAGAAAGTCTTGATGATAAATAAGAAGGAAATCCTTGTTCAGCTGGCATTTCCTCTAATCTACCAGAAATTTCTCTTAAAGCCTCTGCCCATCTAGATGTAGAATCAGCCATAATAGCAACATCAAATCCCATATCTCTATAATATTCGGCAATTGTTATACCAGTATAGATTGATGCTTCTCTTGCTGCAACAGGCATATTAGAAGTATTTGCAATAAGAACCGTTCTTTCAATCATAGGCATTCCAGTTCTTTTATCAATCAGCCTTGGAAATTCCTCCAATACATCAGTCATTTCATTACCACGCTCACCACAACCAATATATACTATAATATCAGCATTACTCCATTTTGCAAATTGATGTTGAAGCATAGTTTTTCCAGTTCCAAATCCTCCAGGAATCATACCTGTTCCACCTTTAGCAATAGGAAAAAGAGAATCAATTACTCTTTGACCTGTAACTAATGGAGTATTTGTAACTAGTCTTTCTTTATATGGTCTTGGTTTTCTAACAGGCCATTTTTGCATCATAGTTAGCTCTAAAATTTCTGTTCCAACTTTTATTTTAGCAATTGTATCTGTTACTTTATATTCTCCTTCATTAGCAATTTCAATAATTTCACCCTGGACATTATAGTAATTCATAATTTTGTGTATTATTAACTTTGTCTCTGGAACTTCACCAATTATAGTATTAAACCCAACTCTATCGCCTATCAAAACTTTAGGTCTAAAATGCCATTTTTTTTCTGTACTAATTCCTAATGCTTTAGTACCTCTTTTTAAAAAATCTCCATCTGTTTTTTTCAAAGCTTCCAATGGTCTTTGTATACCATCAAAAATGTTACTCATAAGTCCAGGACCTAAAGTAACAGATAAAGGAGCCTCTTCACTTATTACATCCTCACCAATTTTTAAACCAGTAGTATTTTCATATACCTGAATTGTAGCTACATCTTTATTAATTTTTATAACATCACCTAAAATCTGCTCTTTTCCAATATAAACAATATCATGCATAGCAAAGTCGCCCTCACCCTTTGCTAATATTACCGGACCATTTATAGAAACAATTTTTTTAATTTGCAAAACTAATTACACCTCAATTCTTCTCTTTTTTTAGTATGTAGAGTAGGATATGTGAATATATATATTTCACATATCCGGCCTATTTTAAAGCACTACTTACTTAGCCTAATAATGAAAATTTTTCATCCAAATTTCTCTTTAAAGTATTATCAACCACAACGCTTAATTTATCACTTTTAACCTTACAACCACCAATAAAACAATCATCCAATTGCCTTATTTGCATATTATACTTATTCAAAACTTCAAAATATTTTTCACTATCTTTTTTAGTAACATATATTACCGAAGTGCTATCATTATCAACAACTTTTAAAGCATCATTTATATTTTTTACCAAATATTGCACATATTCTTGCCTATCAGTAAAAACTTGTAATCTTTTTACTATTTCATCTTTTAATTCTCTATTAATTATATCTTTTACATTTTGAATGCTCTTTTTACATTCCACCTCATATTCAAATAAAGATTTATTATATTCTTTTACAACTTTTTCACATTGCTTTTTATATGCAACTTCTTGTTTTTTTATATATTCTTCAAGCTCTGTTTCTATTTGCTCTTCTATTTCGTTATTTATTTTTTCATTTAATTTTTCAGCATCTATTTGAGCTAATTTTTCACAACTTTGCTCAAATTTTTTTATTTTATCATCTATATTCATAAGGGTAAAATCCTCCAGTTTAAATCTTAACTATTAAAGGCAAATTTTTATTATTTTTTATATAATTTAATTTTTCTTTTCCCATTTCATATATTTTTTCTGTTACTATTAAAATACCAATTTCTTTATTTTTTACGACTTTTTCTATTTCTAAATCTACATCATTTTCGTTTTTTATTATTACTGATTTTATTCCTGCTAATTTTAATCCGCACTGCTGTATCTATATCATCACTAATACAAAACATCTTCATGATTTTTCTGCCTTTCTTTCAATTATTTAGATTTTGCTTAATATCATTATGGAAATTATAAGACCATAAATTGCAATACCTTCTGCTAAACCCGCAAATATAACTGTTTTACCTAATAGGCTTGGATTTTCGCTTATTGCTCCAACAGCACTTGATGCAACAACTGCAACTGCTATACCAGATCCTATAGCAGCTAAACCAACTGCAAGAGCCGCTGCTATCATTCCAATCCCTTTATCTTTTGAACTTTCTTCATTTCCGGTATTTGAACCATCTTGTGTTGTTGTTACAGTCGCTACTTCTGTTTGATTTACTTCATCTGCTTTAGAAATACATAATCCTCCTATACATATAATTAAACTCAATACAATTATTAAACTTAATTTAAACAATATTTTTTTCATTTTTATTTCATCCTTTCTTTTTTAATTACAGTGCAGTACAAATAATAAGCCGTTCCAAAGGAATTATATTATAAAAAATTCCGTTCCTTACTGGTCGGCAGGCGAAAGTATGAGGAATATATAATTTTGTGCTTTAAAATGTGGACTGGCTGTGAGGTTCTATGGCTCCCAAACTGCGCGTCACTGCATTTTTTATAATATAATTCCTTTTACACTACTCTATATTTCTACTGAACTGTAACCTTTTTTATCTATTTTTTTACTCTTCAACTTGCTTTCTAATAGATTTAAATTCTCGTCCATTTCCCTCATAAAATCTACTAAATAATTCGTAATATTCCAGTCTTAAAACTTGAATTCCTACTATTAAACCTTCTAACACAATTACTATTATATTCCCTATTATACCAATAACTATGTTTCCAACACCAGATGCCATATCTGCTAATAAGTATACTGCCATACATAATCCGCACATGGTTTATTGCAAAAGCTGCTAATCTTAAAAATGATATAGTATTACTTGCAAATGATAAAGCCATTTCGATAATTTCAAATATTTTTTCAACCATCGGTGTTTTTATATTTTCCTTTTTCTTTTCTATTTTAGAAGATATTGTATCTCCAAATAAAATTAATAATATTAAGACCATTGATATTATAACTAAAAAATTAATTGGTATTAACATTTTACCTTGCATAAAATATACCGCTATATCTGCTAATATTAAACCATATAATAAAAATCCTGAAATTCCATTTTTGTCAAATAACCATTTTTTTAAATCTCTGTTCTTTATTCCATTAACAATATTGAATATCATTGCAACTAATATAAATATACTTCCAACTGCAATTCCAGAAATTAGCATTGTTTGTATATTTTCCATTGGACTTATTAATACCTGTTTTATTATACCTTCTTTTCCAAAAACACTACCATATAAAAAACCAAATATTATTGAAGATATTCCTCCCATTGCAAGCACGGGTCCTAATGACATTTTCTTTTTTGCTAAAATTAATCCTAAAATTAATATAACTATACCATGTCCTACATCTCCAAACATAAATCCAAACATTATAAATGCTGTTATAGCAACTAAACCTGTTGGATCTACTTCTTTTGAATTTGGAACACCATACATTTTTACTAGTGTTTCAAATGGTTTAAATATTTTTATATTTTTTAGTTTTGTTGGTGATTTTAATTCTTCTTCATCATCTATAATATCGCAATCTAAATTTTCATAATTAGATATTATATTTTTTATATCTTCTAAATTTTCGTTTGAAACCCATAGCACTATATAAAAAGTTCCATTTTGATCATGTACTATATATTTTTTTAACATATTTACATTTTCATAAACCAATAGTTGCTTATACAAACCAATTATTAATTCTTTACTATCTAACTTCAAATTTCTTAATTTTCTTTTTTCTTCTTCTAGCTCTAAAGAGTTATTTTTTATATTCAATTCTATTTGTCTTATATATTCATCTGGAGTTCCTTTGGCATCTTTTGGAAGCCATATTCTTTCAAAATCTTGTACATTGAAAAAGCTATCGACTTTACCTATAAATTCTTCTGTTGTTAAATATAGTATCCATGTATGTTCTTCTTCTCTTTTTAATTCAAAGAAAATTGCATCCATATTTTCTATTTTTTTGTTAATTTCTTCTAAATTTTTAGTTGGCACTATACCATATCTAAATTTCATATATTTTAAATCATACAAATTTTCTATTTTAGAATCTACTGTAACTAGATTTTTTACAATTTCATATTCACTTTTTATCGAATCATTTTTATCTTCTAGCTCTTTTGACTTGCTTGTAATTTTATTATATTGATTACTTATATTATCGATTTTTTCTTTTATTTCATCTATTGAATCTATAATATTAAAATTCCAATAATCTTTATCTTTTTCTATTTGTAATTCATCTAATAATTTTTCACATTTTTTTATATATTCTTTTATTGTATAATCATAATTAAAATATTCTAGTTTCCAACCTTTTTTATACACTCTTTTTGCATCTTCTATTTGTATATCTAGGTTTAGTAAGTTTTTTGCCAAAAACTTTTCTAAATCTGTATCTTTACCTGTTATGCTTAAGAGCTTCATTTTTTCAACCGCCATTGTTTTATCATTCCTCCTAAGTACATTGTTTTATTAGGTTAAACTAATAATTTCTTAAGTAGTCTGCTTTTGTCTATTCCATAACGTACTGCTTCTATTATGCTTATAATATCATTATTTTCTAGCTCTACTAAATTTAAATAAGCATATACGCAATTTATACTTAATAAATTTGATTTAAAGTTTTTTATATACAATTTTTGCAAATATTTTTTGGTTTTACATTCTAAATCATATATATCATCTGAAGCTAATTTCGAATATTCTGTATTTTTTAATACTTCATTCATTTCATCTAAATTTGGTGCTTTTATTAATGATGTAATTTCACTTTTTTTTAGAAAATAGTTTATATCTATTATTGATTCTTTTATTTTTTTCTCTGGAAATTTATAGTATTGTTTCATTCTGTAAATCCATAATATATTTATAAAATCAATTTTTGTTCCGATCATTTTTTCTAATTTTTTATTTCCTGCTAAGTTATATAATTTTTTTAAATATAACCTGTCTAATTCATTTTCTATATCAAAAATATTAAAATTTTCTTCATTATTGTTAAAATACTTTTTTAATATTTTTTTATATTTTACTTTATCTACTATTTTTAGTATTTCATCAGTATTTTTTACTGATTCTAATCCTTTTAAATTATCAAATATATTTTCTGTCCACACTTTTATATTTTCGTCAAAATCGTTTTGTGAATACACTAATTTTATTGAATTTTTTATGCATTTTATTTCATATTTAGATATTAAAATATCAAATATTCTTTTATCGTTTTTATCTAAATATTTTACTATTTTTTCTATATCATATATAATTTCTAAATTTAGCAATTTTTCAATTTGCTCTCTATCTGCATTTTCATCAATTGCTTTCAAATTATTATTTTTATTTTTTAAAATTGCTACTGCACTTTTTAAATTATTTTGTTTGCATAAATCTAAAATATCATCACTTTTCAATCTTTTAGCATACATTCCCTTTAACTTTGCATTTATACTTGGATATTTAATTGCAGAAATTGGCATTATAAATTTCCCATCCTTTCTAACTATATATAAATGACTTTATTTATGTTAGTATTGCTCTAATTATTTCTTCTATTTTTTCGTTTTTTTTCAGATTGTATTCATTTTGTAGCTCTTCTATTATTTTTTTTGAATTTTGTTTTATTTCTTCTTTTTTTTGATTTGAATCTTTGTCACATTCTGATTTTAAAAAGTTAATTTTATATTTATATTTTGCATTTATTTCTGATTTTCTTTTTTCTAATTCTATTGTTATATAGTTTTCTAAATTATCTTCTTTTTCTTGACATTCGCTTATTATTTTTTTTGATTTTTTGTCAATGTCTACTAATTGTTCAATAGTTTCTCTCATTTGTAAAAATCTCCTCTTTAATTTTCTTTATTATACATCTATTATTTATTTTCTACAATAAAAAAATACATTTTTTAATAATTAAGAACGGCAATGTCATTCAGTTAAGAGATCTTACTTAACTTAATTATATTGCCGTTACCAGAAAGCATTTTTCTATTATACTTTTTAGTTCGAAATTTTGCTTTCGAACTTTCCGTTTTCAATAATAAATTTTCCACCACATTTGCCGCATCTATATTTTTTGGTAAAGTTTGTATTTAAACGTTTTCTGTAGAAAAAATAATCGCAGTTTTTACATTTTATTTTATAATTGTAATATTCTTTTTTTATTTCAATATTACTATTGGCTAAATCCTGCTTCTTATCTCCTACTCTTGAAATATTGTAATTTAATTTTGAATTTATGTATTGTGCATATTTTTTAAATTCTTCTCCATGATTATTGCAATTTGGCAAACAATGTATTATTTCGTGCATTATTGTATTTTTTATAATATCATTGTTTAAGTCCATTACCCACTTACTAATTTCTATAGTATGTTTTTTAAAAATTGCATATCTTACATAGTATTTTCTTCCTATTTTTTCAATATATTTTGATGATTCGTCTGGAAGTTCTTGTTTACAGCAACCATACCTATTACAATTTCTTTTTGCAATGTTTATTGTAATTCTCCCAATTATTTTATTATTTAAATCTATTCCTATATTTTTTAGCTCTGTTTTACACTCATTAAATAGAGCTTGTAATTTATCTTCCATAATAAATCGCATTCCTTCTTAATTATAAAATTAACTACATAAACTTAAGTTTATTAAATTTATGCAGTTTTATTATTTTAATTTTACATTACTATTATGTACCAAGAAGGAGAAACCTATTTTTAGATTTCTCCTTCTCGGTCACATGTTTTATAGCAAGTTACTTTTCTGTCATTTTAGAAAATTTTTCTCTTGCTTCTTTGATTATCCATTCCTCGAACTCTTTCTTATAATTATTTTGCTTTGGCTCTGCATCAATAATTCCTTTGGAATTGATTGCTACACTTGCCTCATTTACAGCTGTCCACTCAGAATGTGGACCTTGCTGTTCGAGTTTAAAATACATTATCGCAAATTCATGTGATATCATATTCCAATTGTAGTACATCCGCAAGTCAACTGATCCTACTTTGCAATATTTCATGATATTCCTTTCTACCACATTCGTGGATTTGAAATTTCAACTTTTTGCGTACTTGTATATAATATCATCAATATGGCGATTAATCAATACATTCTTTAAAAAATATATAAATCCTTTGGAACGGCTAATTAAAAAGCTTATATTCAAACATTAACACCAACCCCATAAACTCAGATTTTTTGTGTAAAAATTTCCAACCCAATACAAGACTGTCCCAAATTCCCAAAAATGGGAAAAGAGAACCGTCCCCTTTTCCCACTTTAATTTTTTGCCCCGTCCCCAATTATTAAATCTACTTATTGCTAATCCATCTCCTACTTCTAAAATTTCAGTATCTAAAGCAGGGTTTTCTGTTGTTTCTTTTATATATTCTCTTAAATTTCTAACTGCTGTACGTTGTTTATGTTTATTGTAATCACTCATTACATAGCCTTTATACAAAATATTATCAGCTATTATAATCCCATCATCATTTAGCATTCTTAGTGCTTCACTTAAGAAAAATGGATACTTTCCTTTTGCTGCATCTATAAAAACAACATCGTATTTTTCATTTAGTGTTGGAAGAATTTCTACTGCATCTCCTTCGTGTAAAATTATTTTACCTGCAACTTCTGCTTTTACGAAATTCTTTTTGGCTTCTTCAATTCTTTCTTCATCTCGCTCTATTGTATCTATAATTCCTTCATCTGCTAAATATTCTGAAAAGCAGATTGCAGAATATCCTACAGCTGTTCCTATTTCTAATATTCTTTTAGGTTGTTTTTCTTGCAAAATTTTTGCAATTACTTCTAATGTATCATCCATTATTATTGGTATATGCTCTTGTAATGCTTTTACTTTTATTTTTTCTAATTCTACTTTATTCATACTAAATTCCATTCCTTCCTTACTTTACTCAAATGCACACACAGTTATGAAAAAATTTAATATTTTTTTTAAATAAATATCCTTTCGAAAAAGTGGAAAAGAATATTTCACTTTCCCACTTTTATTTTATAATTTTTTTATCTTTCTATATCGTCATCTTTATTTTGTTCTTTATTAGAACTTTTACAAAAACGTTCAATAGTTTTTAGTGAATCACATCCAAGTTCTTTTTTCATTTCAGCTCCTATTTTTTGGTATATTTCTTGTGAAGTATAACCTTTTGAATTAAGAAGCTTTATCTTTTTTATCCAATTATTTCTACGTGCTAACTTTTCATAGGTTTTATTATCTTTATTATCTTTTCCTATAGCATCATTAACACTTTTTCTGTATTTCCAATATCTAACTAATTCTTCATGAGTCATTGAATTCTTAGACATATAAAATTCCCCCTTAAAACTATTTTGCTCTTCTAGCTTCTCTTTCACGAGTTTTGCTATCTAAGATTATCTTTCTTAATCTGATATTTTTTGGAGTAACTTCTACTAATTCATCTTCTGCAATAAATTCAATTGCTTTTTCTAATGACATTTGTAGTGGTGGTACTAAACGAAGTGCATCATCAGAACCTGAAGCTCTTGTATTTGTTAGGTGTTTTTCTTTACATACATTTATTGCAATATCTTCATTTCTAGAGTTTATACCAACTATCATTCCTTCATATACTTCTACACCTGCACCTATTAGTAATTCTCCTCTTTCTTGTGCATTGTATAATCCGTAAGTTACTGATGTTCCTGGTTCAAATGCTACTAATACTCCTCTTGTTCTTGATGATATTTCACCTTTGTATGGCTCATATCTATCAAATACACTGTTCATAGTTCCTACACCTTTTGTATCTGTTAAGAATTCTGTTCTGTATCCTATTAAACCTCTTGCTGGAATATCAAACTCTAATTTTGTATGTCCTGCTTCTGCTGGTTCCATATTGTTCATTTCTGCTTTACGTCTTCCTAATTTTTCGATAACTGTTCCTATTGAATCATCTGGTACATTGCAAACTAATTTTTCTATTGGTTCACATTTTACACCATCTATTTCTTTAAATATAACTTTTGGACGAGATACTAATAGTTCAAATCCTTCTCTTCTCATTGTTTCGATTAATACAGATAAATGTAGCTCTCCACGTCCACATACTTCAAAACTATCTGGTGAATCTGTTTCTTTTACACGTAAACTTACATTTCTTTCTAGCTCTTTAAATAATCTATCTCTTATATGTCTTGATGTGATAAATTGACCTTCTTTTCCTGCTAGTGGTCCATTGTTTACACTAAATGTCATAGAAACTGTTGGCTCATCTATATCTACAAATGGAATTTTTTCTGGATTATTTAAATCACATATTGTATCTCCAATATTTATATCTGCTATACCTGATAATGCTACTATATCTCCAGCTTTTGCTTCTTCAACTTCTACTTTTTTAAGACCCATATAAGTAAATAATTTTGCTATTTTACCTTGAGCAACTTTATCATTAGCTTTGCATATAGAAATTGGCATACCATTTTTTATAGTTCCTCTTTCAATTCTTCCTACTGCAATTCTTCCTAGATAATCATCATAATCTATATTTGATACTAGCATTTGAGCAGTTCCATCCATATCACAATTTGGAGCTTCTATTGTGTTTATTATTGTATCAAAAATACAGTGAACATTATCAGATTCATCTTCTAAATGCATTTTTGCAATTCCATTTTTTGCTGATGCATAAATTACTGGAAAATCTAATTGTTCATCATTTGCATTTAATTCAATAAATAATTCTAATACTTGATCTACTACTTTTAATGGATTTGCTCCTGGTCTATCAATTTTGTTTATTACTACTATTGGTTTTAAGTTTAATGCTAAAGATTTTTTTAGAACTTCACGAGTTTGAGGCATTGGTCCTTCAAATGCATCAACTAATAATAAAACACCATCTACTGTTTTTAAAACACGTTCAACTTCTCCTCCAAAGTCGGCATGTCCTGGTGTATCTACTATATTTATTTTTACATCATTATACATAACTGATGTATTTTTAGAAAGAATTGTGATTCCTCTTTCTTTTTCTATATCATTTGAATCCATTACTCTTTCTGCAACTTGTTCATTTGCTCTAAAGATATGACTTTGTTTTAGCAATGCATCTACTAATGTTGTTTTTCCATGATCAACGTGTGCTATTATAGCTATATTTCTTATATTTTTGTTATTCATTTTTATTACTCCTTTTATATTCAATTATTTTTACTTATAGTCATTTAGATGGCAGACATTTAATTTATGTCTGCCTCTTTTTTATTGCGTTATGATATCTTTACTCCCAATTTCAGTTATAGACTTTTCCTCAGATACCATTACCGATTTATCTTCTGGTATTTTTTGAACTTTTTCTTTTTCATCTTGGCTTTCTTCTGATAATTCATTACTTGTTCCTTCAAGCTCTTTTATTGATAATTCTATTTTTTTATTATCTTTATCTATATTAATTATTTTTGCATTAACTTTTTGTCCTATTTTTAAAACTTCATCTGGTTTTGTAATTCTTTTTTCACAAATTTGAGAAATGTGTACTAATCCTTCTACACCTTTTTCAATTTTTACAAATACCCCAAATGAAACAAAATTTAATACTTTAACTGTTATAATATCTGATACATGATATTTTTCATCAATTTTTTCCCATGGATCTGGACCTTTTTTGTCATAAATAAGTTTAATTCTTTTATTTTCTTTATCTACTTCTTTAACTTTTACTTTTATTTCTTGGCCAACTTCTAATATGTCTTTTGGTTTTTTATCTCTTTCCCAAGTCATTTCTGATATATGTAATAATCCTTGAATAATTCCATCTATATCAATAAAAGCTCCATATTCACTTATACTGTTTACTGTTCCTGTATATGTTTTTCCAACTTCTACATTGCTCCAAAATTCATCTTCTTTTGCCTTTTTTTCTTCATCTGCGATTTGTTTTATTGAACCAATTATTCTGTTTGTTTTTGGATTATATTCTATTATTTTATATCTTACTTCTTTTCCTTTATACGAATGTGGATCTTCATTTCTGTTGATTGCAGATAATGATAGTGGTATAAATATTTTTATTGTGTTAAAATAAACAATCAATCCTTTATCATTTACTTCTGAAACAATAGACTTAAATATTGATTCATTATTTACTTTACTTTCGAATTCTTTTTTATCAATTTCGCGTCTTGCTTTATTATAAGATAATAATACATTTCCTAGTCCATCATTTAATTTTAATACAACTACTGTTATTCTATCACCAATTTTGAATTTATCTTCTACTTTTTCATTAATATTTAAAAGATATTCATTAACTGGTATTATACCATCTGCTTTATATCCTATATCTACAAATATTTCTTTTTGGGCTGTTATTTCTATTATTGTTCCAGTAACAGTTTGCCCTATTTTTATTTCTTTTAATGTTTGATTTAATAATTCTTCAAACGTAATATTTTCATTAATATTTTCCATAAATTTTTACCTACCTTAACATTTTTTTATTATATATT
This sequence comes from Clostridia bacterium, assembly GCA_017937285.1. Classification (GTDB taxonomy): domain Bacteria; phylum Bacillota; class Clostridia; order TANB77; family CAG-508; genus CAG-492. The sequence goes on along the minus strand of JAGBDU010000084.1, from coordinate 4,092 downwards.
ATTTATCTCTATTTGTCAACATAACTATGTTATCCATAATAATATTAGTTACTTTTTCTAAGGCTTCTTTATCTTTTTCTTTTCCGTAATATTCTGAAAAGTCTAAAGGCTCTCCAAAAACTAATTTTACTTTAGTAAATGGTTTAAAAGATCCTTGTATTCCAAGTGGTATAACTTTTGTTCCTGTTTTTAAAGAAAAAAATGCTGCTCCACTTTTAGCTTTTAAGTTTTTTTCCATACCTTTTCTTGTTCCTTCTGGAAAAACACCTAATATGTCACCATTTTTTAATGCTTTTAAAGACCTTTTCATTGATTCAATATCATTTTTTTCTCTATTTAATGGTATTGTATCGGCTAATTTAAGTGCCCACCCCAATGCCTTATTTTTAAACATACTTTCTTTACAAATAAATCTTACTTTTCTTTTACAACTACATACAACTGCTAAGGCATCTAACATGTTTACATGATTTGCACAAATTATATAAGCTCCTTCATCAGGTATATTTTTTTCATTTACTTTTTTTATTCTATATACTATTTTATAGAATCCATAATAGACTACTTTTTTTGTTAAAAATAATTTAAATTTTTTAAATGGTGTATTTTTAGTTTCTTCATAAACTTTTTTATCTATTTTTTCTTCTTTTTGTTTTCTTTTTATTATTCTTATGATTTCTTTTGTTGTTTGCTTTATTGTTAAATTAGTAGAATCAAGTAATATTGCATCTTCTGCAACTTTTAATGCACCAAATTCCTTATTTTTATCGTTTTTATCACGTTTTTTCATATCTGATAAAACTTCTTCGTATGTTGATTCAATATTTTTTTCTTGATTTTGTTTAAATCTTCTTCTGGCTCTTTCTTCTACATCTGCATCTAAGTATATTTTTACATCTGCTTTTGGAAATACTACAGTTGTTATATCTCTACCTTCCATAATTATATTTTTGTCTTTGGCCATTTTTCTTTGTAAATCAACAAGTTTTATTCTTACTTCTTTAATGGCAGACACTTGTGATACTTTTTTTGTAACTTCTATACTTCTAATTTTTTGAGTAACATCTTCTCCATTTAATAGTACCTTTTGGTTTTCATCTTCTAATTTTATATCGATATCATTTAATAAATTTTTAATTTTGTCTAATTCATTTATTTGAATATTTTTATTTATCATTTCTAATGTTACACATCTGTACATTGCCCCTGTATCTATACACTCTAAATTTAATTTTTCTGCAACTAGTTTAGTTATACTTCCTTTTCCACTTCCTGCAGGACCATCTATTGCAACTATAAAAGACATACTAATTCCTCCTATATTTTATTCTTCTATTTTTATAGATTTTACTACAATTTCTATTTTTTGAACATTCATTGATGTTAATCTTTCAATTTCTTTTTTAATTTTTGCTTGAAATTTTTTAAAACATTCATCTATATTATAACCATATTGTATTGTTGCTTCCATATATATTGACATTCCTTCACCATATTTATCGGTTCTTATTTTATATACTTTAACTATTTCTTTTTCTCTTTTTGCTAGTGTTTGTATTATTTGTCTAAAAACTGTATCTGATATTGTAAAATTTCCTAAATAGCTAAATGTAGGTCTTATTATAGATTTTTCTGCAATATATGGATTTTGTCCACTTCCTTTTGATTTGAATATTTGTAATGGATCTAATAAAAATCCAGAAAAGTCCTTTTTTATTTCAAATGTTGGAACTGGTATTACATGTTTTCCTTCTGTTACACGAATTCTTCTTGCTTTTTGCATTTCTTCTTCTGTTGCCACATCAGAAATATATATAGTCTTACTTATTTTTGGTAATCCTAAATTTTCTGCAATTTTGGCAACCATTCCATCAGACGTTCCCAAAATTAAAATTCCATCTGGATTATATCTTTTTATTGCATTCACTATTTCATTTTTTTCTTGCTCATTATAAAAAAGTGCATGTTTTACAGTTTCTATTTTTGTAGGAGCTTTTTTTGCAGAACTTCCTGCTACAACTTCATTATCATTTATTAATAATCCATCGTCTATTATATATTTTATATTATTTTCTCCAGCTACCATTTGAGCTCTATAACTTTTACCAGTACCTGATGGTCCAACAAAAGCATAAACTCTTATAGTTTCAAACATATTTGTATTCCTCCTAAAAGATTTGTATGTATTATACCATTATTCATACTTTCCTAATAAATTAAACATATTTTCTTTATATTTTTCTACACCAGGCTGATCAAAAGGATTGATTCCTAATAAATTGCCTGACATTGCACATGCTTTTTCAAAGAAATATAATAAATGCCCTATTGTAAATTCATTTATTTTATCTATGTCGATTATAATATTTGGAACATCTCCATCAACATGTGCTTGTATAGTTCCTAACATTGCTTTATTTTTTACATATGTTATAGTTTTTCCTGCTATATAATTTAATTCGTCTAAATTTTCTTCATCATAATTAATTATTATATCAGAATCGGTATTTTTTATATTTAATATCGTTTCAAAAATATTTCGTCTTCCTTCTTGCACATATTGCCCTAATGAATGTAAATCTGTTGTATATATTGCTCCTGAAGGGAAAATGCCACTATAATTTTTTCCTTCACTTTCTCCATATAATTGTTTCCACCACTCTATTAGATAAAATAAATTTGGTTCATATGTTCCCATTATTTCTATGGTTTTATCTCTTTCATATAAAATATTTCTAGCAACAGCATATTTATAGCAATCATTATATTTTAAATTATCATCACTGTATTTTTCTTGAGCAAATTTTGCTCCGCTCATTATATCTTCAATATTTATACCAGCAACTGCCATTGGTAATAATCCTACAGATGTTAATACAGAATATCTCCCACCAATATTTTCTGGTATATATAATTTTACATACTTTTCTTGTACAGCAATTTTATAAAGTGCTCCTTTTCTTTTTGTTGTAGTTACAAATATTCTTTTTCTTGCACCATCTATACCATATTTATTTTCCATTAAATTTCTAAATATTCTAAAAGCTATTGCTGGTTCTGTTGTTTTTCCTGATTTTGAAATAACATTTATAGATATTTCTTTGTCTGATACATAATCTATAATTTCATTAATATAATTTGCACTTAAATTATTTCCTACATAAATTATTTCTACTGAATTTTCTTTATTTGTAACATATTTTAACGATTCGATTACTGCCCTAGCACCTAAATATGATCCGCCTATTCCTATTACAATAAGCACATCAGAGTCCTTTTTTACTTTATTGGCAATTTTTTTTATTTTTTCAAATTCTTTTTTATCATATTCTTCTGGCCAGTTTATCCACCCTGTAAAATATTTTTTATCATCTACTTTGTTATTTAAATCTTTATGGATTTTTTTTACTTTTTCTGAGTAAGTCATTATTTCATGGTTTGATATTTTTGAATAATCTAAATTTAACTTTATATTATTTTCCACAACAAAACACCTCTCCCTCTTTTGTATATATAATATATTATATTATTCTTGTATTAATTTCAAGGATATTTTTTATTAATCTTTATTTTGGCTGAATTTTAGTTACAGTTCAGGTGCCTTAAGATAAGCCGTTCCAAAGGGATTATATTATAAAAAATTCCATTTCTTACTGGTCGGCAGGCTAAAGTTTTAATATATGAATAAGTATGTGCTTTAAAATATTGGCTGGCAGTGAGGTTCTATGGCTCCCAAACTGCGCGTCATTACATTTTTTATAATATAATCCCTTTTCCACTACTCTAAAAAATGGCCATGAATTGTAACAAATTTTATTCATTAAGAAGGTAAATTTCTATTATATTTATATTTCCTTTGAACGGCCTATTTTAAGGCAGTGAACTGTAACTACACTTTATGTTAAATAAAAAAACAAAGAAACATGCCTTTTTTTTAAACATGTTTCTTTGTTTTATTATCTAATTAGCATTAGTTACGTTAGTTGTTATATTTTGAATATTATCTATATCGTGTATTGATATCATATTTTCGTTTATAGTATTGTTGCTGATATTGTTGTTAGTATTGTCGTTGTTGTTATTGTTGTTATT
>JAGBDU010000083.1 GCA_017937285.1 Clostridia bacterium | reverse complement strand
TATGGATTTGATGGAGATAATACTCCAATTATTAGAGGTTCTGCTCTTAAGGCTCTTGAAGGAGATTCTAAATATGTTAAGGCTATTGAAGATCTTATGGATGCAGTTGATGAATGGATTCCTACTCCAGAAAGAGATAATGACAAACCATTCTTAATGCCAATCGAAGACGTATTCACAATTACTGGTAGAGGAACAGTTGTTACTGGTAGAGTTGAAAGAGGAACAGTTAAATTACAAGATGAAATTGAAATCGTTGGATTATCAAATGAATCTAAGAAAACAGTTGTTACTGGTGTAGAAATGTTCAGAAAATTATTAGACCAAGCAGAAGCTGGAGATAACATTGGTGTTCTTTTAAGAGGTATTCAAAGAGAAGAAGTTGAAAGAGGACAAGTTTTAGCTAAACCAGGAACAATACACCCACATACAAAATTCACAGCACAAGTATACGTTCTAACAAAAGAAGAAGGTGGACGTCATACACCATTCTTCACAAACTACAGACCACAATTCTATTTCAGAACAACAGACGTTACAGGTGTTATCGAATTACCACAAGGAACAGAAATGTGTATGCCTGGAGATAACGTAGATATGACAATCGAATTAATCACACCAATCGCTATAGAAAAAGGATTAAGATTCGCTATCCGTGAAGGTGGAAGAACAGTAGGTTCAGGAGTTGTAGCTGACGTTATTGAATAATATATATTTTCAAATATAAATAATAGCAGGGGGTTATAAATAGTAGCCTCTGCTATTTTTTTAATTATTTGAATACCTATTATTGATATATAGTATTAAATATGGTATCATAAAATTAATTTTGATTAGGCATATATTCTGCTAAAGGAGGAATATTAATGCCAAATATAGACAAACTTATATTAAAAATGAAAAGGCAACCAAATGGAATTAAATTTTTTGAGATTGCAAAAGTATTAGAATATAATGGATATAAAATGAAAAAAATTAAAGGTACATCACATAGAAATTTTATAAATGAACAAGGTGATGTTATAACAATAAAAGAAGATAATCCGTTAAAAGCTGTCTATGTGAAGGATGAGCTTAAAAGAATAGGCAAATACAACTTTATATAATTGACTTTTTCGTTAAAACATCGCCAGTTGTTAAAATTGGTAATTAAAGAGAATTTAGGCAGGAATCCTTGCGAGGGATTTCCTGCCGTTGTTAGTTCAATTCAACAATAGTAACACCCATTTCACCCTCACCAAAAGTACCTAATCTAAAAGATTTAACATGAGAATTTTTTTTCAAAAAGTTATGAATTCCTTGGCGTAATTTTCCAGTACCTTTTCCATGAACAATCCTAACACTTTGTAAATGAGCTAAAGCAGAATCATCTAAAAATTTATCTATAACAAAAATTGCTTCTTCAACATTTTGTCCAATAACATTTATTTCTGTAGTTGCAGTTTTACTTTTCAATTTATTTCCAGATATTGTTGTATTATATGATTTAGCTACTTTTTCATTTTTATTTATTTTTACAGAAGATAAGTTATTTAATTTAACATTCATTTTCATACTTCCAATTTGAACTTGGACTTCATTAGATTTATTCGGAAGACTTAAAACTGTTCCTTGCTGATTTAAATTTTTTACCAATACAATCATTCCAATTTCAACATTTTCAATACTTTTAGAAGCATTATTTAATGATTGGTTTGTGTTTGAAACATTTTGTATATTTTCGTTTAGTTTATTCCTAATTGAATTAGCTTGTTTTAATGAATTATTAGAAATATTTAAATATAATTCATTTAGCTCTGAAATAATAGAATTAGCATTTTTCTTAGCATTTAGCAGTATTTCACGAGCTTGAGCTTTTGCTTTTTCAATAATCTCAGTTTCTTTATTATTAAGAGCACTATTTTTTGAATCTAATGATTTTCTAAGCATTTCTATTTGATTAGAATTTTGTTTTATTTTTTCTTTTTCCTTTTCAATTTCAACCTTATCATCATATATATTTTTTATAAGCTCTTCAACATTTATATGGTCGTCTTGCATAAGCTCTTGGGCTCTTGATAAAATATTATCTGGCATTCCAAGTCTTTTGGTAATTGCAAAAGCATTACTTTTTCCAGGTACGCCTACTAATAATTTGTATGTAGGTTTTAAATTTTCAATATCAAATTCTGAACTTGCATTTTCAAACCCATCAGTTATGAGAGCATAATTTTTAATTTCTTGATAATGTGTTGTTGCAAGTGAAATTGCGCCTAATTTGTGGAAGTATTCCAATATACTAATTGCTAAATTAGCACCTTGTAAAGGGTCTGTACCAGAGCCTAATTCATCTACTAAAATAAGACTTTTTTCTGTTGCAAAATTATAGATTTCAATTATATTTAACATATGTGAAGAAAAAGTACTAAGCGATTCTTGAATACTTTGCTCATCACCAATATCTGCAAATATATTATCAAAAACAAATAGGCTACTACCTTCTTTAGCAGGAATATGAAGTCCGCAATAAGCCATCAAACAAAGTAATCCTGTAGTTTTTAAACAAACTGTTTTTCCGCCTGTGTTAGGGCCTGTTATGATTAATGAAGTATATTTTGAACCGATTTCGATATCAATAGGAACAACAACTTTAAAATCAATTAAAGGATGGCGGGCTTCTTTTAAATTGATAATTTTTTCCTCAGTTATAATAGGTTCAGTACTATTAGTATCTCTAGAAAATTTAGCTTTAGCAAAAATTAAATCTAAGTTTCCAATACATTCTAAAGATAGCTTTATATTATTAGTAATAGGAAATATAGAATCTGAAAGTTCTTTTAAAATTTTTTCAATCTCAATATTTTCTTCTAATTCTAAATTGTGTATTTGATTATTTAATTCAAAAATAGAAATAGGCTCAATATATACAGTAGATCCGCTGTAAGAAATATCATGAACAAAACCTTTTATATTGTCTTTGTATTCAACTTTTACAGGGATAACATATCTACCATTTCTTATTGTTATAATAGGATCCATTATAAATTTTGAATATGAAGATGAGTGAATAAATTTATTCAGATTGTCTTTTATAGAAGCTTCTAAATTACGTTTTTTTCTTCTTAAATTTTTTAAAGCAGAAGAGGCCTCATCAGCAACAGTATTTTCATCTAATATTGATCTAAAGATTGTATTTTCTAAATCAGAGTTTGTGTATAAATTGTTAAAATAATATTCTAAAGAATCATATTTAGAAGTATCTTCAACAGCAGAAAAATAATTTTTAAGCTCTTTAGAAGTTTTTAAAATATGTCCAATAAACAATAAATTTGCACATGAAAGGGCAACACCGCTTTCTAATAATTTTATAATTTTAGTATAAGCATTTATTTCCGCAATTGGGGGATCACCATTTTTTAATAATAAGTTATAAGCCTGAGTTGTTTCTGATAGTAAATGTTTTACAACTAATTTATTATTAGAAGGAGACAAATCTTTTAAAATAGTTTTTCCAATTTCGGTAATACAGTAATTTTCTAATATATTTAAAATTTTATTTAATTCTAATTTTTTATAATATTTTTCCAACTTTATAACCACCATTCTTGATTTTTTTTATAAACAATATAATATCATAAAATTTTAAAAAAATACAGAGTTATTTGGGGATGGGGCAAAAATTAAAGTGAACAAAAATCCCCGCCCCTGAAAGTTACAGTTCAGGTGCCTTAAGATAAGCCGTTCAAAGGAATATAAATATAAAAAATTATTTAGTGATGAAGGATTCCTTACATAGCAAAGAACTTCTAAGCATACAGTCATGGCACTCCCATGGTCACACAAGGGCTCCTCCATATCCTGTATACCTAAGAAG
>JAGBDU010000026.1 GCA_017937285.1 Clostridia bacterium | reverse complement strand
CTTCTTAGGTATACAGGATATGGAGGAGCCCTTGTGTGACCATGGGAGTGCCATGACTGTATGCTTAGAAGTTCTTTGCTATGTAAGGAATCCTTCATCACTAAATAATTTTTTATATTTATATTCCTTTGAACGGCTTATGTTAATGCACCTAAAATATAACAGACGAAGATTTTTGTGTCAAAAATCTCCGTCCCCACATTTTTTTGTAAATTTTTTTCTATTCCAGAATATACTAATACTAAATACAAATATGGAGGTTTAATTTATGTGTGGTTTTGTTGGATTTACTAATTTAAAAGAAAATATATCTTCAAAAACAAACATTTACAATATGAATGAATCAATAGCTAAAAGGGGTCCTGATGAAGATGGATATTATTATGAAGAACATGTGTGCCTTGGTCATAAAAGATTAATCGTAATAGACCCAAATGGTGGTAAGCAACCTATGTCTGCTATGTGCGAAAATAATCTTTATACTATTGTTTATAATGGTCAATTATATAATACAAAAGAATTAAGATCTGAACTTGAAGAAAATGGATTTACTTTTGATTCTTATTCTGATACTGAAGTTCTTTTAAAAAGTTTTATATTTTGGAAACACGATGTTGTAAAAAAACTTAATGGAATTTTTGCTTTTGCAATATGGGATAGCAATAAAAATGAATTATTTTTGGCAAGAGATCACTTCGGTGTAAAACCTTTATTCTATACATTACATAATAACACTCTTATCTTTGCATCAGAAATTAAAGCATTATTTAAATATCCTGGTATAGAGCCAAAATTAGATGAACAAAGTATTGCTGAACTTTTTGGAATTGGTCCTGCTAAAACTGCTGGTATTGGTATTTTTAAAGATATTTATGAAATAAAACCTGCTCATTTTGCTGTTTTTAATGATAGTGGTTTACATTTACAAAGATACTGGAAACTAGTAAGTAAACCTCACTATGATAGTCTTGGAAAAACATGCGAGAAAGTACGTTTTTTACTAGAAGATAGCATAAGCAGACAACTTGTTTCTGATGTTCCATTATGTACATTTCTTTCTGGAGGATTAGATTCTAGTATAATAACTTTATATGCTGCTAACTATTGTAAAAAACATAATTTGCCACCTTTAAACACCTACTCCGTAGATTATGTTGATAATGATAAAAATTTTGTAAAAACTGATTTTCAACCTAATTCTGATAACTATTATATTAATTTAATGACTCAAAAGTTAAATACTAATCATCATACTGTAATGTTAGATACCCCTGAACTTGCTACAGCTTTAGAAGATGCAATGATTGCTCGTGATTTTCCTGGTATGGCAGATGTAGATTCTTCTCTACTTTTATTTTGCAAAAATGTAAAAGATAATGCTACAGTGTCTTTAACAGGTGAATGTGCTGATGAGATTTTTGGAGGATATCCATGGTTCTTTAGAGATGATGCTTTGAATAGTAATACATTTCCTTGGTCTATTGCAATTAATGAAAGACAAAATTTGTTAAATCCTGAAATTGCATCTAAAGTTCATTTGAAAAATTATATTGACTATAGATATCAAGAAAGTTTGGATGAAGTTGATATTTTAGATGAAGATTCTATGGAAACTGCTGAAAAAAGAAGAATTTCACATCTTACACTTAATTGGTTTATGCAAACATTACTTGATAGATCTGATAGAATGGCAATGTATAGTGGTTTTGAACTTAGAGTACCATTTTGTGATTATAGATTAGCTGAATATGTATGGAATATTCCTTGGGAAATGAAAGCTTTAAAGGGTAGAGAAAAAGGATTGCTTCGCTATGTTATGAAAGGTATACTTCCAGATGAAATTGTTGATAGAAAAAAGAGCCCTTATCCTAAGACTTGGAATCCTACTTATTTATCTACTGTAAAAAATATGCTTACTAAAATAATGAATGATAAAAATGCTCCTATTAATAATTTGTTAAATAGAAAATATATTTTAGAAATTTTAGAAACAGATGGTAAAGCTTTTACTCGTCCTTGGTTTGGGCAATTGATGACTGGTCCTCAACTTATGGCTTATCTTTGTCAGGTTAATATGTGGCTTGAGAGATATCAACCTAAGATTGAGTTATAAATTTAACCAGATACCCTTCTGTACAATGGTTTAATAGTTTCAGATTCAATTCTTTGGCTATTTTATTACAGTTTCAAAAACATGAGGTCGCGAATTGTGACCTCATGTTTTAATTAACACCTTGAATATCTAGGATATATTACTAATACCAATATGCCAATTTCAAAAACGAATTTACTAATTTTGTTTGCTCTTCTAAATCTTCTTTTTTTGAAACATTATATTGTTTTCCTTTTATATTTCTTGAATCTATTGTCCATAAAAAAGCTTTTAATCTAGGAAATCGTCCAACATTATTATACATATAATTTATTAAATCACATAACTTTTTATATAAATCACTTTTCTTTTCTTTTTCATCTTCATACTTATTTAAATCTACAATTAAATTTAATGGCTCTGATACTTGTATTCTATAGCTTTCTTTATCCATCGAATTAATAAAATTTTGATAGCTTTCACAAAAAATTCTATACATTATATTTCTCCTTTTTTCATATTATGATCTGATTTCTTATAAAAAATTACTTTTTAAACATCTGTTGGTGGATTTATTATATTTTGCACATCTTCATCAGATTTTAGTTCATCAGAAATATAGCTGAATGCTTTCTTGTTTTGCTTTATTGCAGCTATTGCTACATCTTTATCTGCTCTTAGTCTTTTACTTGCATATTTTAAAATTATACCTTTATTAGTAACCGCTTCTAGAACTACATCTTTATCATCTCTTAATTTTTGACTTACATAATACAATATTTGTCCATCTCTTTTAGCAGCTTTTAAAACTACATCTTTATCGTCTCTTAAAGTTTCACTTGCATAGCATAAAACCCAACCTTTTACTTCTACCGCTACTAATAAAACATCTTTATCATCTTTTAGTCTATCACTTGCAAATTCAAGAGCTCCACCATCACACTTTACTGCTTCTAAAACAAGCTCTTTGTCGTCTTGTAATTCTGGACTGGCCCATTCTAATAATAGTCCATCTTCTTTTACATACTCTATAAATTTTTCTTTATCATTAGAATTTTCTTTTACTTGTTCAATTTCCATACTTTCACTTTCTTTCTATAAATAATGGGAAAAGAGAACCGTCCCACTTTCCCACTTACTCTCCTACTTTGTACTCAAATTCCTCCATAAATGGAAACATCTCAAATATCCTTTTATGTGTTAGCATTTGCATTCTAGGCTGTGGATTTTTTAGATGTTCTGATAATAATTTTTGTGTGTAGCAGTTTTCAGCAGTCTTAAATACAACATATCTATTTCTTACATATGTAAAAAAAATCTGATATCCATTATCTAAGTCATTTTCAAATTCTTCAAATGTATACTTTTTTTCCATATAAAATTCCTTTCAGGGCACATATTTTTATTTAATTTACACCTCATAAACAAAACCTTCCACAAGTTTTGCTTTTACTTTATCATTTCTTCAAATTCCTCTTCTGTAATTACTGTAACTCCTAAAGATTGTGCTTTTGTTAATTTACTTCCTGCATCTTCTCCAGCTAAAACATATGATGTTTTTTTAGATACTGAACTAGAAGTTTTTCCACCTAGTTTTTCTATTATATCACTTGCTTCATCTCTTGAATATTTTGAAAGTGCTCCTGTTAATACAAAAGTTTGTCCTTCAAATCGATTGTCAGAGCTTTCTTCTTCTAAAGATTCCATATTAACTCCAGCTGATTTTAATTTATTAATTAAATCTATAGATTGCTCTTCATGAAAAAATTCATATATACTTTTTGCGGTTATTTCACCTACATCATTTTGTATACTTAATTCTTCTATAGACGCATTCATTAAATTATCCATAGTTCTAAATTTTCTTGATAAATTTTTTGCAGATTTTGCACCAATGTGACGAATTCCTAAACCTGTTATTAATTTAAATAAATCATTATTTTTACTTTTTTCTATTGCATCTATTAAATTCTGAGCAAATTTTTTTCCATTCTTCTTTAATGATGCTATATCTTCTAATTTTAAATTATATATATCTGCTATATTACTTATTAATTTTTTGTCGATTAATTGCTCTATTATGCTATATCCAAGTCCATCTATTTCCATTCCTTCTTTTGAAGCAAAGTGAACTATGTTTCTTAGTGCTTTTGCACTACATTCAATTCCTGTACATCTTGTAACTGCCTCGCCATCTTCTCTAATTGTTGGAGCTCCACATACTGGACATACTCTTGGCATTACAAATTCTTTTTCCTCGCCTGTTCTTTTAGATTTTACAGATTCAACAACTTCAGGTATTACATCTCCTGCTTTTTGAATTATTACTCTATCACCTATTCTTAAATCTTTTTCTTTTATAAAATCTTCATTGTGTAGTGTAGTTTTTGATATTGTCGAACCTGCAACTTTAACTGGATCTAATATTGCCATAGGTGTAATTGCTCCGGTTCTTCCTACTTGGCAAACAATATCTTTTAATAATGTTTCTTTTTGCTCTGGTGGATATTTGTATGCAATAGCCCATCTTGGAGTTTTAAATGTAGTACCTAATTCTTCTCTATAATCCAAATTATCAACTTTTATAACAGCTCCATCTATTCCAAAAGAAAGCTTTTCTCTATCATCGCCTATTTTTGTTATAGCATTTATTGCTTCATCTATATTATTGCATAATATTTTAACTGGATTTACATTAAAACCTAGTTTATCTAAATATTTTAATTGTTCATAATGAGAATTAAATTGATTATTTTCTAGTTTTTGAACATTAAATATATAAATATCCAAAGGTCTAGTAGCAGTGATTTTTGAGTCTAATTGTCTTAAAGAACCAGCTGCTGCATTTCTAGCATTTGCAAATAAAGTTTGTCCTAAAACTTCTCTTTCTTCATTAAGCTTTTCAAATTCTTTACTGCCAATAAAAACTTCTCCTCTTACAGTTATAGTAACAGGTTCAGTTAGCTCTAATGGGATAGATTTTATTGTTTTAGCATTATTTGTAACATCCTCACCAATTAATCCATTACCTCTTGTTGCAGCTCTAACAAATTTTCCATCTTTATATTCAATAGCCATAGATAGTCCATCAATTTTGGTTTCTACAACATATTTTAAATTTTTTCCGCCGTCTTTTAATTGTTTTTTAACTCTTTCATCAAAGTCACGCAATTCTTCATATGAAAATACATCTTGTAAACTTTGTAAAGGAACTTCATGTTTTACTTCTTTAAATCCTTCTTTAACATGTCCTCCAACTTTTTGAGTTAATGATTCTTTATCAATTAGCTCTGGAAACTCTTTTTCCAAATTTTTAAGTTCGTTCATCATCATATCATACTCAAAATCAGATATTTCTGGTTTATCTTCATCATAGTATTTTTTTGCATGATATTCTAAAGTTTTTCTAAGCTCTTCAATTCTAGCTTTTGCTTCAATATTATTCATAATAAATCCTTTCAAAATAATTTTATTTTGATAATATATCTTTACCGTTTTTTACATAATCCCAACCTGAAAAAACAGTTGCAATTACTGATATAAATAGCATAGTAGTACTTAAAACATTAATAATTAAAGCCAATCCTGTTAAATTTCCTTCTAAGAATTTTGCAAATGGGTTTATATCAATTAATGCTACAATTAACCCTACCATTTGAGTTACAGTTTTTAATTTTCCCCAAATTGACGCTGCTATTACATTACCTGACTTTTCTACTGCTATTAATCTGTATCCAGATACTAAAAATTCCCTAAACAAAACTATTATTGGAATCCATGCTGGTAGTCTTGAAGCTTCTACAAGCATTATCATTGCAGCTAAAACTAAAATCTTATCTGCGATAGGGTCTAAAAACTTTCCAAATGTAGTAATTTCATTTCTTGAACGAGCTAAATATCCATCTAACTTGTCTGTAATTGAAGCTATTATAAATATTAAAGCTATTAACAACCATTGTATTGGTATAGTAAACATTTCCCCTTCTATTGAAAAAAATGGTATTATTACCATTATTGGTACTAAAATCATTCTAAATATAGTCAATTTATTTGGTAAATTCATAAATATTTTCCTTTCAGTTACATAATTTCATTATTTGCACTTAACTTTATAATTAAATCCATATTATCATCTTTTGCAGATTTATTTTTTCGTATCATTCCACATTTTTTGCATTTAAACACTATTACATATCCCTTTTTTGGATTAATTTCAATTCCTATTGGTTCTAAGGTTCCATGGCAATTTTCATTTCTATCTCCTGGATTTACATCTACATGCTTTGAATGTAAACAATATGGGCAATGGTTTCTGCAAGTATATCCTAATTTTTTTACTTTTTTTCCACAGTTTTCACAAATAAATTCTTCATCTATTTTTGTAAATAGACTATTTTCCATATAAAATCATTCCTTTCTGGCTTCGCTAAAAGGCTCAAATAGTTGTGAAAAAATTTAATAATTTTTCAAACTAAATCATTCCTTTCAAAATAATCTATTTATTTTTCATAAAAAATACTTCCACCTATAAATTCTCTTAATAATGAATTTGTTGGAACATATTCTGCTGGAACAGAATTAAAATATTCTAACATTGATAATAATTTTTTTGCTTCTGAATATTCTGGATGAGAATTATCAATTTCTTTTAATAGCGGAATTGCATAATCTTTTAATACTGCAATCTCATATATTAAAGATGAATTAAACATACTATCAGCCTGTTCTTGATAAGGGAATATATTTTTTTCCTCTCCTCTATTTACAGAATCCCACATTTTTAGAGTATGTAACGCACTATATCCTCTAAATTGATGATCTCTTACTATTCTTCTAATTAATCTAGAGTCAGTTGTTGAAATTCTGTTATTAAAATCTAAATTTAATACTGTTAAACAGCTAATATAAATTTTATATTTTTGATCTTTTGGTATTAAACTTGTAAGCCTATCATTTAAGCAGTGGATACCTTCTATTACTAAAATTTGATCATCTTTTAATCTCATTTTTTCGCCATTGTATCTTTTAGTTCCTACTTCAAAATCAAATGTTGGAACATCTATTTCTTCACCATTTAATAACTTTAAAATATGCTCATTAAATAATTCTGTATCGATTGCTTCTATACATTCAAAATCGTAATTTCCATCTGCGTCTTTGGGATTATTTTCTCTTTCTACAAAATAATTATCAACCGACATTGTTACTGGTTTAAGTCCATTTAGTCTTAATTGTATTCCAAGCCTTTGTGCAAAAGTAGTTTTTCCTGAAGATGATGGTCCAGCAATTAATATAACTTTTACTTTTTCTTTTTTTACTATATCATCTGCAATTCTTGCCAATTTTTTTTCATGTAGTGCTTCATCTAATAAAATGTATTCTTTTATTTTTTTTCGTTTTATTATTCTATTTAATTTATATAATGTTTGCACATGTAAAGTTTGGTGTAAATCTTCATACTCATCTAATGTTTCTAATAATTTTTTATTTTCTTCAAATTTTGGTAATTTACTAATATCACTTCTATTTGGATATCTTATTAAAATTCCATTATGGTATTTTACAATTTCATACAATTTTGCAAATCCTGTTGAAATTGGTAAAACTCCATAAAAATAGTTATAGTAATCTTCACAATAATATAAACTAACAGTATCTTTATAGCCATCTTCTATTTGAAGCCTTCCTTTTTCGTTTTTTTCTTTGCTATAAAATTCTTTTGCTTCTTTTTTTGACATTCTTTTTTTTACTATTGGTAAATCTTTATCTACTATTTCTTTAAATTTTTTATTTATATTTTGTATCATTTCATCATTTACTTCTGCATCTATTACTTCACAAAGCATAGAATTAGATAATTGATAATTTATTTCCGTTTTAGCATTTGGATATAATAATTCAAATGCTTTGCTTAATATGTATACTAAACCTCTCCTGTATATACGCATACCATCTTTATTAGTTATATCTATTAGCTCTATAGTTCCATTTTTATCTATTTCATAATTTAATGATTTTACTTCATTATTAAATTTGCATGCAATTGCATTTTTTTCTATTATTTGATTTTTTAATAATTTACTAACTTTTATTTTATCTGTACTTATTTTTTTATTTTCATATATAATTTCTATCATAGGTGCCTCCTGAAACAAATATATTGTTTAATAAGTGTATTAATAATTTTATTTATTTAATAATTATTTAATGCTAAAAAAATATTAAAATTTTTAATATTGTAAATTTAACATATTACTAGCTAAATTAATAAACATATTTTATAACTATATTTTTTTTTAGTCAAGTGATTGACAAATAATATTCAATTGTATTATTATATATTTATTAAGAAAAGGAGGATTTTTTATGAGTAAATTTTGTGAAAATTGCGGTTCAGAACTAAAAGACACAGATAATGTATGTCCAAATTGTGGAGCTGCTGTAGAAAAAACTACAAAAAAAGATGTAAAAAAGGATGTTAAATTAAAAAATGAACAAGAGCAAACTGTAAATACTAATGAAAGCAAAAAGAACACAAAAACATTTGCAATCATCGGTGGAGCAGCTGCACTTGTAGTAATATTATTAGTTATAATAATCGCATTATGTAGTGGCGGTTATAAAAAACCATTAGATTACATGTGTAAAGGTATGCAAAAGGCTGACTCAAAAACATTCTTAAAAGCATTCCCTGCAGTAATGACAGAAGATCTAGAAGATTCTATAGATAATGACTATTTAGAAAAACAATTAGAATCATTCGAAGATGAATATGGAAAAAACATAAAAATTACATACAAAATTTTAGACAAAGAAAAAATTGATAAAGAAGATCTAGAAGATTTACAAGAAAATTTAGAAGACAAATATGAAGATTCTAAAAAGAAATGTAAAGTATCAGCTGGGTACAAACTTTCAGTAAAAATGACTATAAAAGGAAAAGACGATAAAGAAACTGATACATCAACAATTAATGTATACAAAATTGGTGGAAAATGGTGTTTAGCTGGAGCTTCTTCATTATTCTAAAAATAAAAAAACAAGCTAAAAGCTTGTTTTTTTATTTTTTTATTAAATTTTAAAAACTTTTTTTTATTTTGCTCTTAAATTTTAAAAACTTTTTTTATTTTGCTCTTAAATCTTAAATATTTTCTTATTTTTCTATTAAATCTTTAATTTCAACCGTACTTTCTTCAAAATTATCAATGAACCCAACTTTAGCTTCTTTAGAATTTTCTAAATTTTGAATCCACACTGGGCGTGATTTATATTCAATTTCAACTTTCTCTTTATTATCTAAAATTTCATAAACTCTTTTAATCTCCATAGTTTACCTCCAAAAATTATTTTTGCTACAGTTAAATAAAAATAGTTCTTCTAAAAAAAGTATATATATAATTTTAGAGTGCCCTACAATATAATAATTATCAATTTACAAAACTGTAACTTATTTTTTACTATTATATGGAAATTATAATTTTTTATACTTGAAATTGGACAAATTTTACATTGTTTGAAACATTAAATACCATAAAAAATAAGACTGTCCCTATTTCCCAAAAATGGGAAAAGAGAACCGTCCCTTTTTCCCTTTTTCCCTTTTTCCCATTTTATCATTTAAGATAATTTTTCTTTAATTTTTACTAATGTATTTAGTGCATCTATTGGCGTTAATTGGTTAAAATCTATTCTATCTATTTCATGTGCTACTTCTGCTATTTTGTAGTTATACATATCTATTTGATCTGCTGCTTCCTTTTTTGGTGTATTTTCTATGATTTTATTGTTTAAAACATTTCTTCTTTCTAGTGATTGTAAAATTTCGTTGGCTTTTTTTGTTACTATTTGAGGTACACCTGCAAGTCTTGCTACATGAACTCCGTAACTTTCGTCAGTTCCTCCATCTACTATTTTTCTTAAGAAAATAATATCTTCACCTTTTTCTTTTACAGCTATAGAATAATTTTTTACTCCATCAATTTTTTCTTCTAGCTCTGTTAATTCATGATAGTGTGTTGCAAATAATGTTTTGGCACCACATTTTTCTTTGTCTGCAATATATTCTGCAACTGCCCATGCAATAGATAACCCATCATATGTTGATGTTCCCCTACCTATTTCGTCTAAAATTACCAAACTATTTTGTGTAGCTTCTTTTAGAATAGTAGCAACTTCCATCATTTCTACCATAAATGTACTTTGCCCCATACTTAAATCATCTGATGCTCCAACTCTTGTAAATATTTTATCTACAACTCCTATTTTTGCATATGATGCTGGTACAAAACTTCCAATTTGTGCCATAAGTGTTATTAAAGCTACTTGTCTCATATATGTGGATTTTCCTGCCATATTTGGTCCTGTGATAATAGCAAGTCTATTACTATTTTTATCAAGGTATGTGTCATTTGGAACAAAATTGCTTGTTGAAATCATTTTTTCTATTACTGGGTGTCTACCTTCTTTTATATCTATAATTCCACCATCATCAACTTCTGGTTTTACATAGTTCATATCTTCTGCTACAATTGCAAATGAAGATATTACATCTAATATAGATACTAAATTTGCTGTTTTTTGAATTCTTTGTATCTGTTTTTCTATAGAATCTCTTATTTCGCAAAAAGCATTATATTCTAATGTAACTACTCGCTCTTCTGCTCCTAATATTTGATTTTCTAGATTTTTTAAATCTTCTGTTATATATCTTTCACAATTTGCAAGTGTTTGTTTACGAACATATCTATCTGGAACCATAGATAAATTAGATTTTGTTACTTCAATAAAATATCCAAATACTTTATTAAATCCAACTTTTAATCCTTTTATTCCCGTTTGCTCTCTTTCTTTTGCTTCTAGGTCTAAAATCCATTTTTTACCTTCTGTTGTAGCCAATTTTAACTTATCTATTTCTGGGTCATACCCCATTTTTATTACTCCACCATCTTTTATAGTAATCGGAGGTTCCTCTACTATTGATTTTTCTATTATTTCGTATATATCATCTAAAATATCTAGCTCTTCATATATATTTCTTAATAATTTTGAGCCAGTAGTAGCTAATACCTTTTTTATATCAGGTAATTGTTTCACAGAATTTTTTAGAGAAATCATATCCCTACCATTAGCATTTCCATAAGAAATTTTACCTGCTAATCGCTCTATGTCATATACTTTTTTTAGTGCTTCTATTACATCTCCTCTAAGAATTATAGAATCTTTTAATTCTTCCACAGCATCTAATCTTTCATTAATTTCTGTTCTATCAATTAATGGATCATTTATCCATCTTCTTAAAAGTCTTCCTCCCATCGATGTAGATGTTTTATCTAATACCCATAATAAAGTACCTTTTTTGCTCTTATCTCTCATCTTTTCTGTAAGCTCTAGATTTCTTCTTGCATTAATATCTAAAGCCATATATCTTGTAGTATTATATATTTTAATTGTATTGATATGGTCTAAACTTGTTTTTTGAGTATCTTCTAAATATTTTAGTAATGCATTTATTGCATATATTGCTAATTTTTTTTCTGTTAAATCTTCTATTTTTTTATCTTTATCATCTATTATATTGTACATTCCTGATAATAATTCATATTCTCCATCAAACGAATCTTCAGGCTCTTTTGATATATATGTATCAAATCGCTCTTTTATTTTTTCGATTTCTGTTTTGCTATTATACATCATTTCGCTTACTATAATTTCGGCTGGTGAATATCTTGAAATTTCGTCTAATAATCTTGCAAAATTATTGTGCTCTACTATTTGTGTTGCTAAAAATTCTCCTGTAGATATATCACATACACTTATTCCAAAATATAAACCACTTTTGTATATTGCCATTATATAATTATTTTTCTTTTCTTCTAATAGATTAGATTCTATTACTGTTCCTGGTGTTACAACTCTTATTACTTCTCTTTTTACAATTCCTTTTGCTTGTTTTGGATCTTCTACTTGTTCACATATTGCTACTTTGTATCCTTTTTCTATTAATTTTGCAATATATGATTCTGCTGCATGATATGGTATACCTGACATTGGGGCACGTTTTTCTTGTCCGCAGTCTTTTCCTGTTAATGTAAGTTCAAGCTCTCTTGATACGATTTCTGCATCTTCGAAAAACATTTCGTAGAAATCGCCTAATCTGTAGAATAAAATACAATCATTGTATTGTTTTTTTGTGTCTAAATAATGTTGCATCATTGGTGAATATTCTGCCATTTTTTTATACCTTCCTTATTTTAAAATTTTTGCCTTTGCCTATACTTTTTTATATGTTTTGTTTTTCTGAGTTCTTATTGTTTTATAAATTAAGTTGAGAGATTAGTGCTTTGAGTAAGCCGGAAAAGTGTATTTATATATTAAAATTCCGTTCCTTACTGGTCGTCTTTTCGCGATTTTATTTTTACTAAAATTTAATTGGTTATACTGATTACCATAGAAGTCGTTAAACTACTCCCAAACTGCGCGTCACTGCATTTTAATATATAAATACACTTTTCCTACTCTGCTTATTTAGTTTGGGTATATCTTATTTGAGTATATCTTAAATTATTATATGGCTTGTAATCTTCCACATACCCTTCTTTTTTTATTTTAGTATATTTTAAGTATTCTTTTAGGTATGAAAAAATTTTATATGACTTCTCCTTTTAGGTACCACATATGTTCAGATATTATTTTTAGATTTATGATGTTTCCAATTAGGTTTTCATTCCCTTCAAAGTTAACTACTTTGTTTGTATCTGTTCTTCCTGTGAGCATATTTTCGTTAGTTTTGCTTTTTCCTTCTACTAAAACTTTTTGTATTGTTCCTACATATTTTTTATTATTTTCATCTATTTGGCTTTCTACTAGTGCTTTTAATTTGTCAAATCTAACATGTTTGGCTGGCTCTGGTACTTGATTTTCCATTTTGTCTCCTGGAGTTCCTACTCGTCTAGAGTATATGAACATGTATACTTGTTCAAAATTTACTTTTTTTACAACGTCTAATGTGTCTTCAAAGTTTTCGTCTGTTTCGCCTGGAAAGCCAACTATTATGTCTGTTGATAGTGCTAGTCCTGGAATTTTTGCTTTCATTTTGTCTACTAATTCTAAATATTGCTCTTTTGTATATTTTCTGTTCATCTTTTTTAATATCTCTGTGTTTCCTGATTGTAGTGGTAAATGTATTATTTTGCAAACTTTTTCGCAATCGCGAATTGCTTCAATTACATCATCAGAGAAGTCCTTTGGATGTGGAGATATAAATCTAATTCTTTCTATTCCTTCAATTTTATTTACAGCTCTTAGTAGCTCTGAAAATTTTGTTATTCCTAAATTTCCATTGCCTTTATATGAATTCACGTTTTGTCCTAATAGTGTTATTTCTTTGTAACCTTCTTTGGCTAGATTTTCTATTTCATTTATTATATCTTCTGGATTTCTGCTTCTTTCTCTTCCTCTTACATATGGAACTATGCAATAACTGCAAAAATTATTGCATCCATTCATTATTGTTACAGATGCTTTTATGTTATCATTTCTTTTTATTGGTAATCCTTCTATGATTTCTCCATCTATATCTAATATATCTTGTATTTTAGTTTTGTTGCAAATTACAGTATATAAATCTTCTGGAAGTTTGTGCATCGTATGAGTTCCAAATAATATGTCTACAAAAGGATAACTTTTTTTGATTTTTTCTACTATGTGTTTTTCTTGCATCATACAACCACAAATTGCAATTATTGTTCCTTTTTGCTCTTTTATTTTTTTTACTTCTCCTAACTTTCCAAAAAGTTTATCTTCTGCGTTTTCTCTTACACAACATGTATTAAATATTATAAAATCAGATTCTGAAATATTATCTGTTTTTGTATAATTCATTTCTTCTAACATTCCACATAATTTTTCAGAATCATTTTCATTTAATTGGCAGCCCATTGTAAAAATGGTATATTTTAGGTTTTTACCAGCATTTATATTATTTACTTTTTCTATAAATTGTTTTTGATTTTCTATATTCACTTTTACATTCTCCTTTTCACTAATGAAGCAATTTTACTACATTTTTTGATTTTTTTCAACATGTTTTGGGAGAAAAGCGTAGGTTTTGAGGGAGAAAAAAATAGAGGTGCTGTTGCACCTGCTATTATATTGCGATATGAGAAAATGTACATACTAAATGAGACTCACTCAAAAATTTGCCCCAACACCGATAATCCTCCCTTTGGTCGGTTTATCGGTAATTTGCGGAAGACCTGGTACCTGTATGTTTTGGCAAAACTGTCGGGTACTAAGGGTCGGCCTTCCACTTTTCTATGCTTCTTGTTTTATTCTATTACCAAATTCCATGCTCCGCTCTCATCTTTTCCGCTTGTCTGGATATTCGATTTTAGAGAAACTACGGGCAGAGCAGTCCAGCCACAGCCAATCTCACCGCCATTCGAAACGAGTAAGGCGGTGAAGTTGTCACTGACACCACCAGAACGCACAGTGCGCACAAAGAAGATGCTATTGCCCGGATTCGAGTTGATACAGCGAGAAGCCAACCAGAAACTTTTTCCGCTAAAATTTGTTGTTGTATAACCATAATATTTATTTGTACTCTTTTCTGCTGTACTTGCTGTATAGCTCATTGTTACTGAATTATCTGTTGTTGCTGTTACCTCTGTTCCATCTTCATTTATAAATGTTCCACTTGTATATGTATAACTTGTTGTTGTATCATCTGTTGGCATATAATTTTCTAATTTATTTACATCCTCTACTGTTATACTTCTTCCTCCTGTTGCTCCATCTCCATATCCATATACTGCTCCTACTTTATTTAATACTGTTTCTGCATTTTTATAGCCTGTTTTTCCATATAATGTTACTGTATTTGCTGTTGGATTTTCTGCCATTAATTCTACTGTTCCTGTAGCCTTATTTACACTCATTACCTTCCATTTCATTGTATCACTAGAACTGAATGTTGCTGTTGTACTATTTCCTGTTAAACTCTCCTCTGTTGTATAGCTCTTTCCTGCTCCATTTCCACTTGCTGCGTTATAATTTACGTAGTCTCCTACCTTTACTAGCTCTGCTAATGTTGGTCCTTCTGGTTTACTTGTGTTTCTTTGTACTGCTGTTACTGTTATTGGTAATACTATACTTCCTTTATTACTATCTATTGTATCTGTTTCATCATTTTTTTCTATTTCATTTTTTTCTGTTCCTGTTTCATATGGCCATTGCCAATATATGTATTTGTTTTGCACTGTTCCTATTTGGTTTAGTGGTATTATTCCTGTTACTGTCATTATTCCATTTTCTGGTACTATTTCTTCTGAATATGTATCATTTTCATATTTTTCATACATTTTTAAATTTGTTGGCTTTTGTGCTACATCTATTGTTATTGTATAATCTACTGCTACTTCACATTCTGTTGCATCTAGTGCTAATAACATTGCTCCTTTTGTTCCTGGTGCTACTCTGTTTGGCATTATATTATTTACTGCTGTCATTGTTTTATCTAATTCTATTGTTGCAAATTGCTCTGTTGCTCCATTTACTTTGAACCCCCATTTTGCTATTGTTGATGCTGAATTTCCTGTTAGTGTGCTTGAGTACTTTGAGTATGCATAATAGCCAAATATTGCTGATGCCAATATTGCTATTATTAGTAGTAATACTACTATATTACTTTTTGTTTTTTTGCTTGTTACTTTTTTGTTTGATGATTTTTCATCCATAAATCTTCCTCCTTTTTAGTGATGTTACATTTATTAATTTATAATTAGTATTTTTGAGCACGACAAAAATAGAGCAGATAAAGATTATGTGTTTAATTTATTTTTACAAAATTTATGAATTATCTTATTATAGATTACATTAATTTTGATTTTGCACATAATTATCTACTCTATTTTTATTATATTTATTTTTCCTTGGTTATTAGCAAATACCGGTGTGTGTGTGTGTGTGTGTG
>JAGBDU010000082.1 GCA_017937285.1 Clostridia bacterium | reverse complement strand
CTGTCCTGGAAATATTCCGACCTTCGCGCCGGCCTGAGAGAGAAGCAGCGTATCGTGAATCACCTGATGGCCGAATATGCTTCCCTTTCACCTCAGGTAATAATTTCTTTTGACTGGATAAACAAAAGAATAGAAAAAGAACTATTAGAAAAAAATATAGAAATAGCACAAATAAATAATATATTTTTTTCAAGCAATAACATAGAAAAAATAGAAAAATATATAAAAAATATAAAAAAACAATATGACTATATATTAATAAATCATTCTACAGAAAGTTTTTTTGAATTAAATAAAGAAGTATTAAAAAAAGCAGAAAAAATATATTTTATAATTGAAAAAAATGTAAAAGAAATGTTATTATCAAAAAATTTATTAAAAATATATACAGATATATGGAATATTAATGAAAATAAAATAGAAATATTAATAAATCAAATAAAGAAAAACAAAATTACTAAAAAATATAAAAATAAAAAAATAGTAAAAATTCCATATAAAACACAAATAGAGGAGAATATATGGATATAGAAAAAACAATAGAAAAAAAACAAGAAATAAATATATTAAAAATATCTAATACAGTTTTAGATATAGGACTAAGAGCAATATTACCAGATTTTTTAGAAGAAGATATTATTGATATAAAAAATTCATTTATAGAAGAAGGATTTGTAGAAGGATTACAAACAATAATAGATAAATTAGAAGATTTAGGCAAAAGTATAACAGGAATCTTTACAGGAGATTTTGAAACCGTAGAACAAGTTAAGAGATTAATACAAAACGATGGAATACTAGATGGAGTATCAGATTTAATTGACAAAATAACTAAAAAATTACTAGATAACGGAAAAATAAATAAAAATATATATAACTTAATAAAATCCGGAAAAAAAGAAATTTTAAATATACTAAAAAGCGAATTAAAAAATTCATATCAAGAAGATACATATAGTCTAGAAAAGTTAAATGAATATTGCCAAGAATGGAAGGAAAATTATAAAAAAGAAGACTATGAAGGAATGAAAAAAAGCCTAAATAAAATAAAACAAAGATTAGAAAAAAGTGCAATAGTAGAAAAAATAATAAATGAAGCAAGAACAATTGAAAAAATAGAAAATTATATAGAAAAAAAAGGCAGCATAGACAAGCTGACAAAGCAAGAAAAAGAGCTATTAGAAAAAATAAATTAAGGGGTAAAAAACTTGCATATTTTCTTAGAGTTTAGTATAATACAAGAGTATTAAACAGGAAAAGAAAAGAGGTTTTTAAATGGACAAGCAAGAAGAAAAAATAATTGAGAGAGACATAGAAGCAGAGATGAAAACCGCATATGTGGATTATGCTATGAGCGTTATTGTTTCAAGGGCATTACCAGATGTTAGAGATGGCTTGAAGCCCGTACATAGAAGAATTCTGTACTCAATGTATGAAGATGGAATAACATCAGACAAGCCTTATAGAAAATGCGCAAATACAGTTGGATCTGTTTTAGGACGTTATCATCCTCATGGAGACTCTTCAGTATATGATGCCATGGTAAGATTAGCGCAAGATTTCTCACAAAGATATACAATGATTGATGGTCACGGTAACTTTGGTTCTATAGATGGTGACTGTGCAGCAGCTATGAGGTATACAGAAGCAAGAATGGAAAAAATAGCAGAAGAAATGCTTGTTGACATTGAAAAAAACACTGTTGATTTCATGCCGAACTATGACGATAGACTACAAGAGCCAACAGTTTTACCAGCAAAAGTACCCGCATTATTAATAAATGGTTCTTCAGGAATTGCTGTAGGTATGGCGACAAATATACCACCACACAACTTATCAGAAATAGTTGACGGAGCAATAAAAGTAATAGATGAAGATGACGTATCAAACGAAGATTTAATGCAAGTTATTAAAGGTCCAGATTTTCCAACGGAAGGGATTATATTAGGAAGAGATGGAATAAAGGAAGCCTACACAACAGGAAAAGGAAAAATAACAGTAAGAGCAGAAGCAGAAATAGAAGAAATGACTGGAAATAAAAGAAGAATAATTGTTTCTGCATTACCATATCAAGTAAATAAAGCAAAATTAATTGAAACAATTGCATTGTATGTAAGAGACAAAAAAATTGAAGGCATATCAGACATCAGAGATGAATCTGATAGAGAACATAAAGTAAGAATGGTTATAGAATTAAAAAGAGATGCTAATCCTCAAATAGTTCTAAATCAGCTATATAAACACACACAAATGCAAATCACTTTTGGTGTTATAATGCTAGCTCTAGTAAACGGAGAACCAAAAATATTAACATTAAAAGATTGTTTAGAAAACTATATTGACCATAGAAAAACAGTAGTATTAAGAAGAACAAAGTTTGACTTAGACAAAGCAGAAGCAAGAGCGCATATATTGCAAGGTTTAATAATAGCAATAGACAACATAGATGAAGTTATTCAAATAATAAGATCTTCTTATGACGATGCCAAAGAAAGATTAATAGAAAGATTTAAACTTTCAGAAATTCAAGCTCAAGCAATATTAGATATGCAATTAAAACGTTTATCAGGATTACAAAGAGAAAAACTAGAAGAAGAATATGCAGAATTAATGAAGCTTATTGCTCACTTAAAAGAAATACTAGCAAGTGATAAACTAGTTTACGATATCATCAAAGAAGAATTATTAGAAATGAAGAAGAAATTTGGCGATGAAAGAAAAACAAAAATTGTTGCAGCAGAAGGAGAAATTGAACTAGAAGATTTAATAAAAGAAGAGCAAGTAGTAATAGCATTAACAAAAATGGGATATATAAAAAGAGCTCCAGTAGATACATTCAAAAGCCAAAGAAGAGGAGGAAAAGGAATAACAGGAATGACTACCAAAGAAGAAGATTTTGTAAAAGAAATATTTACATCATCTTCTCATGATACACTATTATTCTTTACAAATAAAGGAAAGCTTTATAAACTAAAAGCATATGAAATACCAGAATCAAGTAGAACAGCTAAAGGAACGGCAATAGTAAATCTTTTAAGTTTAGACGGAGATGAAAAAGTATCTGCAATAATGCCTATACAAAATTTTGCTGATGGAAAATACTTATTATTTGGAACAAAATCAGGATTAATAAAGAAAACAGCATTAAAAGAATATGATACTTCAAGAAAAACCGGATTACAAGCAATAAATCTAAAAGACGGAGATGAGCTAATCAGTGTAAAATTGACAGATGGAGAAGATAACGTTGTACTTGTAACAAGAAAGGGTATGTGTATAACATTTGACGAAAAAGATGTGCGTTCTGTAGGCAGAGCATCACAAGGAGTTATTGGAATACGAGTAGATAAAGATGACGAAGTAATTGGAATGGAATCTATAATAGCAAATAGTGGTGCAACATTATTAGCGATAACAGAAAACGGTTTTGGAAAAAGAACAGACCTAGATGAATATAGAGTTCAAATAAGAGGAGGAAAAGGTGTTATAACATATAAAATAACACCAAAAACCGGAGAACTTGTAGGCATAAAAATAGTAAAAGATACCGATGAAATAATGATGATAACGGACACAGGTACAGTTATAAGATTAAATGTAAAAGAAATAAGCATACTAGGAAGATCAACCCAAGGAGTTACATTAATGAGAACAAATGAAGGAAAAGTTGTAAGTCTAGAAGTTATAAACGAAGAACACAAAGATATGATAGATTAATAAAAACACAAAGTTAAAGGACCTAAATGTTAAGAGTTTTTGCTTAACTTTTAAGTCCTTTATTATTTTATTTATTTATTTAT
>JAGBDU010000081.1 GCA_017937285.1 Clostridia bacterium | reverse complement strand
TCAACTTTTTTGTTTACACTATTGCTAATAATATAGAAATTTGAAATATAGCTACTGATAAAATTCTTATTTTCCATTTTCAAATTTTAATTTTTTTTGGCGCTTAGCTTCAAATTTCCAATAACCATGATTACGATTTCGATGTTTTTTTTGAATCTTGTTTTGATTGTTTTTCATGTCTTGTTCAGCATTTAATATAATAGCTTTTTTTTCGTTGGAAACAAATTTAAGAAAAACATCATATAGGTACAGCCATCCATCGTATGAGATTTCAGTAAGCGTTGACTCTAATTTAATTTTTAAAAACTTGCAAATGCGTTTTTGTTGCTCATAAGTAAACAATTTTTTTGTTTTATCTTTGAAAGTATTTCCAGATGCTAAAAATATATATGACAGAAAATTTCTATAGTCTATCGCATCCTCAACATCAGCAGATGTTTTTCTTTGAAAGTGAGCAAAACATATTCGTGCATTTGGCACAGGATAAAAATCTGATGGTTTAAACTCATAAATCAATTCAGCGGAAAACCAAGGTTTGTATAAAAGAGACCTCAAACTTTCGTTATAAAAGGGCTGTCCAGAATACCTGAGAAAAGCCTCATACTGCATTATGAAATATATATCTTCAGGAGGATTATCGGCTTCAAATACCTTTTTCACAATATCAGCAGTTATGTTAAATGGAATATTTGCACATACTTTATATGGTTCTTTTACTGATATTTTATATTTTAAAAAATCCATCTCTATTATTTGAACTTTTTTAGATTCTTTATACTTTTCAGATAAAGTTTTCGCTAATTTCGCATCAAACTCTATTGCTATAACTTGCTTGCTTTTTTTTGCAAGTTCAATGGTAATAATTCCTTTTCCAGGACCTATCTCAATTATAATATCGTCGTTACAAATATTACTCTTTGATAACAAAGTCGCTACAAGTTGTTTACTATGTAAATAATTTTGCGAATGTTCTATTCCCATAAATACCTCCTTTACAAATTACTATTATTCGCTATGATTATATCATAAAAATATTATTTTTACCATCTTTCTGGAGAATTTTTATTAGGAGATTTATTTTCTTTTTCTTCTTGCTCATTTCCAAGCATTTCATGGTCATTTTCATTGATTTTTAGTTCTGCATTAATCTCTTCTAGCTTTCTTAACTTTTCTTGTAATTCTTGCTCTTTAGGAAACTCTTTTTGAGATTCTTCTTTTGCATTTTCTAATTGAAAATATGTGTTATCAAGTTTTTCTCTTTCATGAGGTATATCTTTTGAAATATTTTCTAAACAATTATTTATTCTTGTTATATTACCATTTATATCAGTTCCTAAATCAATAGAATAGCTGAATTTATTTTTTAATTTCAGTCTAATGTTTTTACTAAATGAATTGAAACTAATTTCCATAGTAAAGCCTCTATACTCCCCAATTTCTTTTACTTCCATACTTTTTAAATCTTGTATGCTCTCTAACAATTTTTTTCCAGCCTCTTGTTTATCAGTATATGCAATACCATTTATTTTCATAGGAGAAAATCCATCTAAATTAGGTTTTGTATATTCCTCCAACTTAATTATATCTTCTTCCATTGCTGCAATTTTATTATTAAGTCTTGCAATTTCTTCTGGAAAGTATTTAATAATCTTATCTTGTAAAGAATACTTTTGGTTCATAAATTCTTGCCTTACCAATTTTAATTTTGCTACATCAGTATCTAATGAAGTCTTTTCTAATATTTTAGGATTTCCTGTTGCTAGAGCTTTTATCTCCCCATAAGTAAGTGCTTTATCATCAATATCTTCCATTGTTCTTGCAGGTGTTTTTGATGTCATTATTTGAGATATAAATTTTTGTTTTTGCTCTACTAATTGATACATATAACTATCAAATGTCTTTTCAGTAACATAAGAATATACATATACTTTTTTGTTTTCATTCCCCTGTCTAATCATTCTTCCATTTCGTTGAGTCAAATCAGAAGGTTTCCATGCACAATCTAAATGATGAGTTGCAATTAACTTATCTTGAACATTAGTACCTGCACCCATTTTTTGAGTTGAACCCATTAACACTCTAACTTGTCCTTTTCTTACTTTACTAAATAATTCTTTCTTTTTTACTTCATTGTCTGCCTCATGAATAAAAGCTATTTCATC
>JAGBDU010000025.1 GCA_017937285.1 Clostridia bacterium | reverse complement strand
ATAACAACAACAATAATAACAATGATAAACGTTTTAACAATAGAAATGGAAATCAATTTAACAATAGAAATAATAATAAACCAAACAATGGTTACAATAATAGATATAATAACAGAAATAATAACAATAATAGACCTCTTGATGAAAAAGGAATTGACAAAAATATTAAAAATATAATGTCAACAGAGATAGTAGAAAAAGAATCACAAAGAGATTACACAAGCAAATCTATTGATAAAGCAAAACAAAATAAATTTGAAGAAGCAAAAGCTAATAATAAGAAAAATACAAAAACAAGAAAACAGGATAGATTTTCAGAATTTGATGGTGGAAAATTAAAAGATTTAAAACAAGTTGACAAATTATCACATATGTTTAATGAACAAGATGGTGGAATGTTAGATTATTATGATTTAACAACTGAAAGAGGAAAAAGAAATAAGAAAAAAATAAATAAAAATGATAAAGAAAGAAATAAGCAAAAAATATTCCAATTAACAGAGATTACTATACCAGAAACTATTACAGTTAAAGATTTAGCTGCAGATCTTAAAAAGACTAGTGTAGAAGTTATTACTAAACTAATGAGTTTAGGAATAATGGCAACAATAAATAATGAATTAGATTTTGATACAGCATATTTAGTTGCGAGTGAATTTGGAATAAATGCAATAAAG
Organism: Clostridia bacterium; assembly: GCA_017937285.1. Classification (GTDB taxonomy): domain Bacteria; phylum Bacillota; class Clostridia; order TANB77; family CAG-508; genus CAG-492. The sequence continues at coordinate 9,583 of JAGBDU010000025.1, read as the reverse complement.
AAAAATGTTGTTAATGAAGAAGATTTATTATTTGATGAATCTGAGGATAGAGAAGAAGATTTAAAACCAAGACCACCAGTAGTTGTTGTTATGGGTCACGTAGATCATGGAAAAACATCTTTATTAGATGCTATCAGAAAAACTAATGTTATAGAAGGTGAAGCTGGAGGAATCACACAACATATAGGTGCATATAAAGTAACTGCAAGTGGAAGAGAAATAACATTTTTAGATACACCAGGACATGAAGCTTTTACAAGTATGAGAGCAAGAGGTGCACAAATTACAGATATTGCAATATTAGTAGTAGCTGCAGATGATGGTGTTATGCCTCAAACAGTAGAAGCAATAAATCATGCTAAAGCAGCAGATATTCCAATTATAGTTGCTGTAAATAAAATAGACTTACCAAATGCAAATATAGACAAAATAAAACAAGATTTAATGCAATATGAACTTGTACCTGAAGAATGGGGAGGAGATACAATATTTGTTCCAATATCTGCTAAGAAAAACTTAAATATTAGCAATTTGCTAGAAATGGTATTATTAGTTGCAGATATGAAAGAACTAAAAGCAAATCCAAATAAACAATCAAAAGGTGCAGTAATAGAAGCTAGATTAGATAAAGCAAGAGGACCTGTTGCTTCAATACTTGTTCAACGTGGTACACTAGATGTTGGTGATACAATTGTTGTTGGTACATCTATTGGTAGAATAAGAGCAATGAAAAACGATAAAGGTCAAAATGTAAAAGAAGCAGGACCATCAACTCCAGTAGAAGTAATGGGATTAACTGACCTTCCAGAGGCAGGAGATACATTCTACGAAGTTAAAAATGAAAAAATGGCAAAACATTTAATTGAAAAAAGAAAATTACAAGAAAGAGAAAAAACATTAAATAATACAAATGTAGTAACTTTAAATAACTTATTTGAAAAAATGGCAAGTGAAGACTTAAAACAATTAAATTTAATAGTAAAAGCAGATGTTCAAGGATCAGCAGAAGCTATTAAACAATCAATGGAAAAATTATCAAATGATGAAGTAAAAGTAAAAGTTATACATTCTGTAGCAGGAGCTGTAAATGAATCTGATGTTCAACTTGCAAAAGCAGCAAAAGCAATAATAATAGCATTCAATGTACGTCCAGTAGGATCTGCAAAAGAAGTTGCTGAAAAAGAAGGAGTAGAAATAAAACAATATTCTATAATATATAAGGCAATCGAAGATGTAGAAGCGGCAATGAAAGGTTTATTAGATCCAATTTATGAAGAAAAAGTAATAGGAAATGCATTAATAAGACAAACATTTAAAGTATCAGGAGTTGGAACAATAGCAGGATGTTATGTAACAGATGGAAAAATAGAAAGAAATGCAGGTGTAAGAGTAATACGTGAATCTGTTGTGATACATGAAGGTAAATTAGTTTCTTTAAAGAGATTTAAAGACGATGTTAAAGAAGTTACAAAAGGTTATGAATGTGGTTGCCAAATAGAAAATTACAATGACTTAAAAGAAGATGATGTAATTGAGTTCTTCGTAATGGAAGAAGTTAAAAGATAATCTAAACGAAAGGATGAGGTTTATGGCAAAAAATGATACTAGATTAAACAGAATTAATGAAGAGCTAAAAAAAGAGATTAGTCATGTATTAACATTTGAGCTTAAAAATCCAAATGTTACAGGATTACTAAGTGTTACTAGGGCAAAAATAACTCCAGATTTAAAATATGCCAAAATATATGTGAGTATTTTAAATTCTAAAGATTTAGAAAAAACAATGCAAGGATTAAAAGACTCAGCTGGATTTATAAGAAGTCAAGTAGCCAAAACTGTAAATTTAAGAATAACGCCAGAATTAATATTTGAATTAGACGATTCAATGGAATATGGAGCAAAAATTGATAATATACTTAAAGAAATAAAAGGGGATAAATAATCAAAAAGTTGAGGGAAAAGGGGACGGTTCTGATTTCCCATTTTTGGGAATTTGGGACACCCTTGTACAAAATCGATGTACAAAAATTGTTTAATATGCAAGGGTGTCCCAAATTCACAAAAATGGGAAATCAGAACCGTCCCCTTTTCCCTCGCCCTATTTGGAAAGGAATGATTAACAAATGAGTACGTTAGATAAAATATTAGAAGAAATAAAAAAAGCAGAATCAATAGTAATTTTAACACATGAAAACCCAGATGGAGATGCAGTAGGAACAAGTTTAGCGTTATATAATGCATTAAAAACATATGGAAAAAATAATGTAGATTTAATAATACCTGAATGCCCAAAAACATTTTTATTTTTACCATGTGCAAATGAAATAAAAAAAGAGTCTAACATAGAAAATTATGATTTGGCAATTGTAATAGATTGTGCAACTTTAAAAATGTTAAATGGTTGGGTAAAATATTTTGAAAATGCAGATAGTACTATTGTTATTGATCATCATGGAACAAATACAATGTATGGTGATTATAATTTTGTAAATCCAGATGCACCGGCATGTGCTGAAGTTATGATTGTTGCTTTAAATTATTTTAATATGGAAATTAATAAAAATATAGGAACTTGTTTATTAGCTGGAATAATAACTGATACAGGTGGATTTAAATATCAAGGAGTAACTGCCGAAACATTTGAATTTGTCGCAAAATTATTGAATAAAGGTGTTAACGTATCTGATACTTATAGAAAAGTTTTACAAGTTAAAACAAAATCTGCCTTTGAATTAGGAAGATTAGCAAGTAATAGATTAGAGTTTTTTGAAAACGGAAAAATTGCCTATACATATGTAACCATAAAAGATTATGAAAATGTAAATGCAATTTATGGTGATCATGAAGGTATCGTTGATGTTGGTAGAGATATTGAAGGAGTAGAAGTTTCAATATTTATAAGAGAAATTAAAGGCAAAGGATTAAAAGTTTCTTTAAGATCTAATGACAAAGTTAACGTTGACGAAATTGCTCTACTATTTGGAGGAGGAGGCCATTTAAAGGCAGCAGGATTTTCTATCAATGGGGATATAGAAGCTGTTAAAGAAAAAGTTATCAACGAAGTAAAACGTTATTTATAACGAGGACGGAGAAATTCCGGGGACGGAGAAATCCGGGGACGGAGAAATTCGGGGACGGAGAAATTCCGGGACGGAGATTTTCGAGAACGGAGCAATCCGGTAACGGAGAATTCTCCGTCCCCAATTATTAAGGGGAGGTAAAAGTATGGATGGAATATTGATTATAAATAAGCCAAAAAACTATACTTCTAATGATATAGTAAATAAAGTTAAAAAAATTTTAAACACAAAAGTTGGACATACTGGTACATTAGATCCAAACGCTACAGGAGTACTTCCTTTACTTTTAGGAAAAGGAACTAAGTTTTCTAAATACCTAATGAATCATGATAAAAAATATATTGCTACATTGCAATTAGGAATAAAAACTTCAACTGCTGATATTGAAGGAAACATAATAGAAAAAAAAGAGGTTAATTCCAGTATTTTTGAAGTAAAAAATATTGATAATGTATTAAAAACATTTTTAGGAAAACAAATTCAAACACCTCCTATATATTCTGCAATCAAAGTTAAAGGAAAAAAATTATACGAGTATGCAAGAAATAATCTAGAAGTAGAAATTCCTAAAAGAAATATAGAAATTTATAATATAAATATATTGAATATAGATATGAAAATGGCTCAAATAAAATTTGAGGTAGAATGTTCAAAAGGAACGTACATAAGGTCTTTATGCGAGGATATAGCAGAAAGACTAGGAACTGTAGGATATATGAAAGAGCTTGAAAGATCAAAAGTTGGAGAGTTTAAAATAGAAGAATCGGTAACAATAGAAGAGCTAGATAAAAATAAAGACAATATTGATTGGCTAAATAAAAACATAATAACACTAGAGCATTTATTAAAAGATGTAAATAAAATAAAAATTAAAAGCAATGAATTAGATATGTTTTTTAATGGTGTAAAATTAACAACAAATAATAAAGATGGCATATATACGATTTATTCAGAAGATAATAAATTTATAGGAAGCGGAATAGTAGAAAATAATAAAATGAAAAGAGATGTGATTGTTTAGTAAAATGTACATTATATGATTATTTATGGAAAATCATACTATTGTGAAAATAGTATTGATATGGTATAATTTGTAAGTATTAACATAAGAAGGAGGCATAGCTTGAAAAAAATTTTTTTATAACTATGTTGGCCTTTGAGCAAAACGAGAAAGGAATGTGAGTTTTACATGTATCTTATAGTTGGTTTAGGAAATCCAGAAGCAGATTATGCAAGAACAAGACACAACATGGGAGTTGATGTTATAAATGAAATTGCAGATAAATATAAAATTGCAATTTCAAGAGAAAAGTTTAATGGATTATACGGTTCAGGAGAAATAGAAGGAGAAAAAGTTATATTACTAAAACCACAAACATTTATGAATTTAAGTGGTGATTCTGTAGTAGAATTTGTTAATTTTTATAAAATAGATATAAACAATGTTATTGTTGTTTATGACGATATAGATACAAATCCAGGAAGTATAAGGATACGTAAAAAAGGTGGTCCTGGAACTCATAATGGAATGAAATCAGTAGTCTTTAGGCTAAATTCCGAAGATTTTCCAAGAGTAAGAGTAGGAATAGGAATGCCAGAGCATAAAAATGATTTAACAAATTATGTAATAGGGAATATACAAGATGAAGATTACGAAACATTAAAAATTGGAATAGAAAAAGCTTCAGAGGCAGTATCATCTATAATAAAAGATGGTATAGATAATGCAATGAACAAATACAATTGAACTAAATTAGTGGAGGAATAATGAAAGAGATTATAATTAATTATAATAATCAAAAAAGCGATATAGTTGTTTTAGAAAATGGAAATGTAGTAGAAAAATATCAAGAGTTTGATGCCAATAGAACAATAGAAGGAAATATTTATTTAGGTAAAGTTATAAATGTATTACCAGGAATGCGGAGCAGCTTTTGTAGATATAGGGGAAGAAAAGAATGCATTTTTACATATAAAAGATGTATTACCAAAAGCAAGTGAATTAACAGGAAACAAAAATGAAAAAATGGGAAAATCAGATATAAAAAAATATGTTAGGGTTGGAATGCCAATTATTGTTCAAGTAAAAAAAGACAAAAATGAGACAAAAGGAGCAAGAATATCTACAGATTTAAATATAGCAGGTAAATACACTGCATTAATACCAAATTCTAAATTTATAACTATATCAAGTAAAATTGAAGATAAAGAAGAAATTAACAGGTTAAAAGAAATTGTAAAAAATAATTCATCAGAAAATAATGGTTTTATAATTAGAACTGCTGCAAAGAATAAAACAGAAAAAGAAATTATAGAAGATATAAAACATGTAGAAGCTCTTTTTAATAAAATAAAAAATAATTCACAAGATCAAAATAAAGATGAATTGATACCTAAAAAACTTTATGAAGCAGGAGGAATTATAAATAAAGTTTTACTAGGATTAATTGATACTATTGATAAAATAACTGTAAATAATGAAAAAATATATAATTTTATAAATGAAGAATATGGTAATTCAAAAGTAACTATAAATTTAGAAAATAATAAAAATTTATTTACAGAGGATACAATTAATCAATTAGAAAAATTAAAAAACAGAAAAATATGGCTAAATTGTGGAGGTTTTATAACAATTGATAAAACAGAAGCCTTAACAGCAATTGATGTAAATACAGGAAAATATACAGGAAAAGATACATTAGAAAAAACAGTATTAAAAGTAAATGAAGAAGCAACAATTGAAATTGCAAAACAGATAAAATTAAGAGATATCGGTGGAATTATAATAATAGATTATATAGATATGGAAGAAAAAGAAGACGAAGACAAAATAGTAAATTTACTAGAAAAAGAGCTAAAAAAAGATAGAGCAAAAACACAAGTAATAGGATTTACACCATTACATTTATTAGAAATGACAAGGAAACACTTTTGTAATAACTAAAAAATAAGGAAAGGAAATGTAATTTTATGAATGTAGGATTTGTATCACTAGGTTGTAGTAAAAATTTATTAGATACAGAAATGACAATAGGATTATTTAAAAATAATAATTTTAAAATAGTAAATGATCCATCAAATGCAGAAATAATTGTAGTAAATACATGTGGATTTATAGAGCCAGCAAAAGAAGAGGCCATAAATACTTTATTAGAAATGGCAGAATATAAAAAAGGAAAATGTAAATATTTAATTGCAATGGGTTGCTTAGTTGAAAGATACAAAGATGAATTAGAAAAAGCACTTCCAGAAGTTGATTTATTTATAAAATATAGTGAATATGAAAATATTTGGGAACAAATTGAATCTGTTATAGGAAAAATAGAAAATGATAAATCCGAAAAAAATAATTTAGATTTTATGGATAGAGTAGTTACTACAGGAGAAAATTTTGCATATCTACGAATTGGAGAAGGTTGCAGTAATAATTGTACATATTGTGCGATACCATATATAAGAGGTAAATATATAAGCAGAAAAATAGAAGATGTATTAGAAGAAGCAAAAATGTTAGCAAATAATGGTATAAAAGAGCTAATTGTTATAGCACAAGATACGACAAAATATGGAATTGATTTATATGGAGAGCCAAAACTTGCAAATTTATTGGAAGAATTATGCAAAATTGATGGAATAAAATGGATTAGATTTTTATATGCATATCCAGAAACAATAACAGATGAGTTATTAGAAGTTGTAAAAAATAATGATAAAATTTGCAATTATTTTGATATCCCAATTCAACATATTTCAGACAAAGTTTTGAAAAGAATGAATAGGCAAAGCGACGGAAAAAGCATAAGAGCTTTAATCAAAAAAATTAGAAAAGAAATTCCAGATGCAATAATAAGAACAACAGTAATGGTGGGATTTCCAGGAGAAACAAAAGAAGATTTTGAAGAGTTATATGATTTTATAAAAGAAGCAAAATTTGATAGATTAGGAGCTTTTTCATATTCAAAAGAAGATGGAACTCCAGCGGCAAGAATAAAAAATCAAATACATCCTATGACTAAAAAAAGTAGATATAATAAAATAATGGCAATTCAACAAGAAGTATATAAAGAGATTTCAAATAACTATATAGGAAAAGAGCTTGAAGTTTTACTAGAAGAAAGAAGTTTTGATGGTAAATATTATATAGCAAGAAGTTATATGGATGTTCCAGATATTGATGGTGTTGTATTTGTAAATTGTGATGAGGAGAATTTAGAAGGAAAATTTATAAAAGTTAGAGTTACAAGTGTTCAAGATTATGATTTGATTGCAGAGTTGATGTAAAATGTTGACATAAATATACGAAGGTGATATAATAAAATCTGTTTAACCTAGATAGGTGAACATGTTCGTTATAAACCCAGTCGCAAATGCGGCGCAACCAAAGAAAAGGAGGAGTATCATGAAGGAGATACTCAAAGATGGAACGGTGTACCATGCAATTTCGCGTAAGATGATATTTGACATGGTGAAAAACTGGACAAGACGTTCCGGTGACCCCAAGATTGTTAGACAGGAAATCATTGACGGCAGAGTATACACAAAGGAATACTGTGTGGCAGCGGCAATTGGTTCGCTCTGGAGCGTATATGCTGCAACGTTTAGCTATGATTTCGATGCATTTTCTGATTATTTTAAGAAGTATCATGTGCTTTTTGCCGATGATTTTTCTAAAAATGTAGGGAATGTCATTTTGATTAAAAGCAAAAACGATACGGTCATAGTTCCGTACGATTCTTGTCCGGACCTTTACTTCTACAAAGATTTAGAGGCATGGAAAAGAAATGAAGTGGCAAAATATTGGGATAGTCACTGTTTGGGTGATAGGGATATGAGAAGATATGTCTAAGCCTTAAGTTCCATAGCAACAATTTAAATGCTCTCGCTAAACATTTTATGGTTAGTGAGAGTTATTTTTTTTATGTATATAATTTTATTGATTTTCCATTTTCTAAATGATAGAATGCAAATGAATATAATTATAGTATGTTGAATATATACTCTTTGTATGAAATTTTATCATAGGAAGGAATTGATGTTATGGAAAATAAGTATGATGCAATTATTATAGGAATGGGACCAAGTGGTATATTTTTAGCTTATGAATTAATAGAGCTCAAAAAAGCCAAAAATATACTGATGATAGATCAAGGAAAAAGAGTAGAAGATAGAATTTGTCCTATTGAAAAATCTGGCAAATGTGTTAAATGTAAACCTTTTTGTAATATAACAAGTGGATTTTCAGGAGCTGGAGCATTTTCTGATGGAAAGTTATCTTTGTATAATGAAGAAGATGATGATATTTATGTTGGTGGAATTTTACATGAATATATTGGTGTAGAAGAAACGAAAAAATTAATAGATTATACAGATAGCATATATTTAAAATTTGGAGCAGATAATACATTAGAAGGAGTTAATTATAAAGAAGAAGTTAGTAAAATAAAAGAAAAGTCAAAAAAACAAGGAATTAATTTAATTAATATTCCAATAAGACATTTAGGAACAGAAAAAGCACATGAATTATATCAAAAATTAGAAAAGCATTTAGAAAATAATAATATTAATATGATGTTTGAAACTGAAGTTACAGATTTAATAATAGAAAATAATGCTATAAAAGGTGTAAAAGCTATAAATAAAAAAGATTCTATTGAAAAAGAATTTGTATCAGATAATGTTGTAATAGCTGTTGGAAGAAAAGGAGCAAATTGGTTATCTGATATGTGTGATAAACATAAAATTATAACAAAATCTGGCTGTGTAGATATAGGTGTAAGATATGAATTACCAGACGATGTTATGAAAGATATTAATAAATATATGTATGAAGGTAAATTTATTGGATTTCCATATCCATACAAAGATAAAGTAAGAACTTTTTGCCAAAATCCAAGTGGATTTGTATCATCAGAAGTATATGATAATAATTTAAGTTTAGTAAATGGACACTCATATAAAGAGCGCAAAAGCACAAATACAAATTTAGCAATATTAGTATCACACAACTTTACATATCCATTTGATAAACCAATAGAATATGGAAGAAATGTGGCAAAAAATTTAAATGAGCTAGCAAATGGAAATGTAATAGTACAAAGACTAGGTGATATATCTAGAGGAAAAAGAACATGGCAAGAAGAGCTAGATAGAAATTCAGTTGTACCAACATTAAAATCAGCTGTACCAGGAGATATAACATTTGCAATAGGATATAGAACGATGACAGACATCTTACAATTTATAAAAGAAATGGATAAAATAGTAGAAGGATTTGCAAATCCAGATAATTTACTATATGCACCAGAAATAAAATTTTACAGCAATAAATTAGAAATTAACGAAAATTTTGAATCAAGTGTAAAAGGTTTATACTCAATAGGTGATGGAGGAGGAATGACAAGAGGTCTAATGATGGCGTCTTGCTCAGGTGTGCAAATGGCAAGGATTTTAGCAGGAAAAATTTAAACCTCAAATTGGGGACGGGGCAAAAAATTAAAGTT
>JAGBDU010000080.1 GCA_017937285.1 Clostridia bacterium | reverse complement strand
ATAAACCATTTACTCAATTAGAAAGAATTAGAGAATTACAAAAAGAAAAAGCTAGAATAGACAGTGAACTTGATTTGGATAAACAAGAAAATATGAGAGATTTAGATGACTCAAATCAAGAAGAAAAAGAAAGATAAAAAAGTTAGATTTTTTTCAAAAAAACTCTTGCAAAATTTCTTTTTTTAAGTGATAAATAGGACGAAAGAAAAAAGCCATTAAATATAGTAAATTTAATTGGTGTTAGATTTAATATAGGAGGTTAATCAGTTATAAGTGCAAAAAATAAAACCTCTCAAAATGGCTTTATTTTGTCTTATGAAAGGAGTTGTTTTGTGGAACAAAAAATTGAACTAAATGATAACCTTATAAATTGGATATCTAGTATAGTTAAGGATATGATTGAATCTACTTTAGAGGATGATTGTAGAAAAATACCAACCATCGTAGCAGTAAATGATTTTCTTAATAAGTTAGAATTTAATTTTAATAGTTTAGAAATGTCTGATTTATTTGGAGAAGAAATAACTAATAGAATATTTGATGAAATCAAAAGTAATATTTAAGGAGGAATGATTTATGTATATTACTAAAACTACTGAAAAAGTAAGAAAACTATTTGAAAAAATAGAACAATTAGAAGATATGAGCAAAATGAAATTTTTACTATATACATTTAATGGTTTAAATAATAATCAAGTTAATAGTAAAAATGAAGTTAATCCTAATTTAATAGAAGATAATGATTTAATAATATTTAATTTAGAATCAATAGGATTTGAATCAAACATTACTACTTGTTTCTTACAATATAATATTATGTTATACAATGGAATAACAAAAAGTAATGATTTGTATGAAGACAATGGAAATGTAATGGGATTAACATTTGATGAGAATGAAAAAAAATTGTTATCTAATTATGAAAAAATGTCATTTAATGAAAAGTTAGATATATTTAGTGAACTTATTATTAGATATGATAATGAAACATATTTTGAAAATAAGATGCCTGTAGTAACATTTAATACTAATGTCAGTGGATTTGATATAGCTTACCTAATACAAGGAAAGAAGGTGCAATAAATGAAATTAATAAAGTTTATTATATTTGTTTGTTTTATCAGACTATTGAGAAATATATTTTATACAAGTAAAAGAAAAATGGAAATGAAATATAATACATAATTTTTCTAAACTATTATGCTTAGAAGTGGTAATTGAAAGATAAATAATTTAACACTTACACAATGATCTTTGAAAATAAAAAAATTTTAAAGGAGAATTGTGTAGGTGCATTCTCCTTTTTTTTATTAATTTTTTTGTTTTTAAATTAATAGACTTAAACAGGAGGAGAATGCATTTTGAACAACAATCTTACTTATGAAGTAGTAAAAAAGGAAGTTCAAAAGAAAATAATAAATTATTTATATCAAAATAATGAGATTACTATAAGTGAGTATGAAACATTAATCTCAAAATGTGATGAAAAAATAAACAAAATAAAAGATCAAATAGATAAAGAAAAAAATAATTATATTCATCCAGTAAAGGTGGATATAAGAATATAAAAAAATGGAGGTGATTTGAGTGGATTTATATGCTATAAGAAATATGCTAAGTCAAGGTAAAAGTATTTATGATTTGCCATTAAGAGTAACATTTTATGCTCGTGTATCTACTGATAGATATGAACAATTAAATTCTTTGGAAAACCAAGTTATGTATTTTGAAAATTTTATAAAAGAACAAGAAAATTGGACTTTTGTAGAGGGATATGTAGATGAAGGTATTAGTGGTACAAGTGTTAAAAAAAGAGAAGATTTCTTAAGAATGGTAGATGATGCAAAAAGAAAAAAGTTTGATTTGATTTTAACAAAAGAAATATCAAGATTTTCAAGAAATACTTTAGATAGTATTAAATATACACAAGAATTACTTTCAAATGGTGTTGGTGTTCACTTTTTGAGTGATAACATTAATACCTTTCAACCTGATTCAGAATTAAGACTTACAATTATGTCTAGTATTGCTCAAGAAGAAATAAGGAAATTATCTGAAAGAGTTAGATTTGGATATAAGAGAAGTGTAGAAAAAGGAATAGTTCCTGGTAGTAATAATATCTATGGCTATACAAAAAATAAAGGTAAGTTAGTAATAGATGAAGAACAAGCAAAATTCATCAAATTGATTTTTGAAATATATGTATCTGAAAATATAGGTGTTCACAAGTTAGGATTTAAATTGTTTGAAGAATATGGAGTAACAAATTATTCAGGAAAACCTATTGCAGGTGCAGTTATTAAAAATATAATTAGAAATCCAAAATATAAAGGATACTTCTGTGCTCATAAAGAAACTACTGTTGATTATCACGATAGAAAAAGAAAGAAATTTAAGAGGGACGAATGGATTGTATATAAAGATAATGAAACTTGTCCACCAATTGTTTCAGAAGAATTATGGGATAGAGCTAATGAAAAATTAGATGCTAAAAGTAAAAAACATGACCAAATAAATAAAAATAATAAATATAGCAAATTTGCATTTTCAGGATTGATGCATTGTCATTATGATGGTGCTACATTTGTAAGAGGAACTTATCAAATAGGTAAAGGGGATAGAAGTAGAAGAAGAAAGTTTTGGGCTTGTAATAATTATAGAATACATGGGAAGAAAAAAACTGAAGGATGTAATTCTCCAGTTATCTATTACGAAGAACTTGTTGAAATATGTAAGAAGATATTAACTATGATAATGGAATGTCAAGATGATTTGATAAGTGAAATAAACGATATGATAAGTGATATTAGAACTAAAAAAGATTATAAAAAAGAAATTAAAAAAATAGAAGAAAAGTTATTTAAGGTTAATAATGAGAAAAAAGAACTTATAATGATGAGAATGAGAAAAGAAATAGATTTACAAGAATACAATACACTTAAAGACGATTTAGACTCTCAAATTAAATCTATGGAAGAAGATAAAATAAAATTAATAGAAGAAGAACAAAATCAAGAGTCTAGTGAAAAGAACTTTACTGAATTTAAAGAAAAGGTAAATTCTATTGTTTTCTCTGATGATGAAAAGGTGCTAGAGTTAGCTCAAACATTTTTTGAAGATATTAAAGTTGAATCAATTAAAGATGATGAAACTAAACAAAAGGTTATATTACATGCCAAGTTAAATGTATTTAACTCAAAAGATGAAACATTTGACTTGGAAAATTTTTTACTGCTTTTCTGTAAACACCAGGGATGCTGCCATTGAACTTGCTTATCAAGTAGCATCTTCAACAGAAAATTTTGCTTATTTAATGAATTTACTTGCTAAAAATATTGGAATGAAACATAGTAATTTTGTTAACAGTAGTGGATTAGAAGAAAAAGATAGTGCT
>JAGBDU010000036.1 GCA_017937285.1 Clostridia bacterium | reverse complement strand
GACGGAGATTTTCGGGGACGGAGATTTTCGGGGACGGAGATTTTCGGGGACGGAGATTTTCGGGGACGGAGATTTTCGGGGACGGAGATTTTCGTTACCGAAAATCTCCGTCCCCATTGATTATTCATTTATATTTTTTATATCATCTAGAGGTACTACTTTTAAAGTATATCCCATAGGATATAATAATTTTATAAGTGTGCTTGTTTGTGGGGAATTTACGCATTTTTCAATTCTTGCTATTACTGGTTGCTTTACACCACTTTTTTTACTTAATTCCCTTTGTGTTAGTTTATTCTTTTTTCTCGCCTCAATTGTAGCTTTAATTATGTCTTCTTCAAGTTTTATTTCTGCTTGTTGCTCTGGTGTTATATTAAGTTTTTTTCGTACATCTTCCCAAGATGCATATGGTTTATTTTCCATTGTAATCACTCCTTTTTATAAAATCATTTAACAATCTTTTTGCTTTTAGTATTTCCGATTTTGGCGTTTTTGGGGTTTGTTTCATAAATATATTTAATAATATATAATTTTATTATTATTTATACATGCAAACAGTATTCTGTCTCTTAATGGTCTTAGTTCCCATATATCATTTACTAGATGTTTAACATATGGCTCTCCTAAATTTGTTCCATGTTGTGATAACATATTAATATATGCTATTAATTTATTACTTTTAATTCTACTATTTTTGTCATTTTTCATTTGTAAATTTAATAAATATTCTTCAATTTCGCTTTTATCATTTTTATCTTTGTAAAAGACCACATTAAACATAATTTTTACTTCCTCCTTATGATAACATATTAGTTATCTATTGTCAATATATTTTTTGGAAAATTGGCAGAAATGCCTTGAATAAAATTTTTTAGAAACGCAAAAGCTCAGAAAGAATAGAGCAATTGATTTTTCTATTAAATAAAAAATGAGGAAGTAATAATTAACTTCCCCCTTGTTTTTGTTATTATACATTATGTTTTTAAATTTTTCAATCAAAACCGTTATACGTTTTTCGACGTCCTTTGACAATTTAAGATTTTCGGTAACGAAAATCTCCGTCCCCATTGACATTAAAAGGCTACTTTTTCTTTTATCCAACTATTTAATTCTTCTATTGGTATTCTAACTTGCTCCATTGTATCTCTATCTCTTATTGTAACTTGGTTATCTTCTAATGTGTCAAAATCTATTGTTACACAATATGGAGTTCCTATTTCATCTTCCCTTCTATATCTTTTTCCTATACTTCCAGCTTCGTCATAATCGCACATAAATTCTTTTGATAATTTTTCATATACTTCTGTAGCTTTTTCACTTAGCTTTTTAGATAATGGAAGTACTGCTACTTTAAATGGTGCTAGTGCTGGATGTAAGTGTAATACTGTACGAACATCTCCTTCTGCTATTTCTTGCTCTTCGTAGCTATTGCATAAAAATGCAAGTGCAGCTCTATCACAACCAAGTGATGGCTCTATTACATATGGTACATATTTTTCGTTTGTTTCTGGATCTAAGTATGATAAATCTTGTTTTGAATGTTCCATATGTCTACTTAAATCATAATCTGTTCTATCGGCTATTCCCCATAGCTCTCCCCAGCCAAATGGAAATTTAAATTCTATATCTGTTGTTGCTTTACTATAAAATACAAGCTCTTCTTTTGAATGTTGTCTTAATCTAATATTTTTTTCATTCATTCCTAATGATAATAACCAATTTTTGCAGAATTCTTCCCAATACTTAAACCATTCTTCATCTGTTCCTGGTTTGCAGAAAAATTCTAGTTCCATTTGTTCAAATTCACGAGTTCTAAATGTAAAGTTTCCTGGTGTTATTTCATTTCTAAACGCTTTTCCTATTTGAGCTATTCCTGTTGGTATTTTTCTTCTTGTTGTTCTCATTACATTTTTAAAATTTACAAATATACCTTGAGCAGTTTCTGGTCTTAAATATATTTGTGATGTTGAATCTTCTGTTACACCTTGAAATGTTTTAAACATTAGGTTGAACTTACGGATTCCTGTAAAATTGTGTTTTCCACAGTTTGGACAGTTTATATTATTATCATCTAAGAATTTTATCATTTCTTCATCTGACCAACCATCTGCTATTATATCTTTTCCATTTTGTGTTGCCCATTCTTCTATTAATTTATCTGCTCTATGTCTTGTTTTACATTCTTTACAGTCTATTAATGGATCACTAAATCCTCCAACATGACCTGTTGCTACCCATGTTTCTGGATTCATAAATATTGCTGCATCTAATCCTACATTATATTTATTTTCTTGTATGAATTTTTTTTGCCATGCTTTTTTTACATTATTTTTTAACTCTGCTCCTAAAGGGCCATAGTCCCATGTATTTGCTAAACCTCCATAAATTTCTGACCCTGGATATATAAATCCTCTGTTTTTGCATAAACTTACAATTTTTTCCATTGAATCTACCATATAAAAACCTCCTTTATTTTTTTGGCTATATGGCTCGTTTATATACAAAAAACGTCCACTAGCCTATAAAGCTAGGGACGAAATATTTTTCCGCGGTTCCACCCTAATTGATAATACTTTTCGTATTATCCTCTCTTTTAATTATGCTCCAAAGTTCCACATATAATCCATATTGTTAGTTTGCACCAGACACTAACTCTCTGTAAATTGGAGTTATATTTATTCTTTTTCATCGCATTTTATGGTACTATTTTATCATTTTTTTAGATTATGTCAATATTTTCTTGCTAAATTTTTTTGCTAAATTTTTCATCCTTAACATAATGTTTTAAAAATTATGTAATCACTTTTTTTATCCACAGCCTGTGGATAATGTGGATAACTTTGTGAATAACTGATTTTACTAGTGTGTCTTTTGCGGGTTATTCACATACTTTTCCACATGTCGAAATAAGTCGTTTTTGCAAAACATTATGTTTATTTTTTATTTGCCAACCTATATTTTATTATAGCTTTTTTTAACATCTACTAATTTATAAATTCTCTTTAACTATTTTTTCTTATTCACCAACTTCAAAATCTTCTTTATTTTGCTCTTTGTCAATTTGGTTTATAACATTTTGCAATATCTCTTTTTGCTGTCCTATCAGATTACGTGTTTCTACCTTTATATCATTTGGAACAGTAATTCCTTTTGATAAATAAACATTAAGAAATACTCGCCCCATATCTAAATCTAAAAAACTTGCTACTTTTTTTCGTGTTTTATTATCTTTAAGCAATTCATGTAATATTTTGTCATCTTCCATAGCATCTCCTACATAAATTGCTCTTATATGATGAGTATTTTCTGTAAGAGCTCCTTCTAAATCAAATATATGTGAAATTTTAAATTTTCCATCTGCTTGTTTTATATATCCCCAGTTTCCATTATGGCAATCTCTGTGATTTATAAAACAATTAAATGCCATTATTGTTCTATAATCACTTATTAAATCATCTATTTCTTGCTTTTCTGCACCTTCTTTAGATAAATATTCTCTTATAATGTCTGGAACTTTAGCAACATCCATTTCATATCCAGCTATTCTATCACCAGTAATAAGCAATTCTCCTTCTTCTAGGAAATTTGGTGTTATTACAATTCTTTTACTTACATATGGTTTATTATCATCAAAAGACCTTTCCCCTTCTGTAATATATTTAGTACCTACATATTTTGCAGGATAATATTGTGCAACAGGTAACCTTAATTGTCTTGCAATTTCTTCTGCAATTAAAGCTGTTTCTTTTTTATTTTCATCAAACATATTTTTTACTACAATATCTTTAGTTATATCTCCCACAACTTTATCATCTTCATCTCTTTCTATAGATATCCAAAATGGTGAATTTTTGCCTCCATCGTTATTATCTCTTACAATATATGAATCATCTATTAAATAGTCTCCTTCTTTATCTTTTTTTAATTTATTTATTCTTTTGCTTAAATGTTTTTTTATTTGATATCTATTTTTATATACGTATAAAACATAATCTTTAATGAACTTGTAACTTATTAAGTTATCGAGTTTTTTATTAGCTTTTACTTTTTTAAATGATTGAATTGATTTTTCAATTTCTTCTTCTGATAAGTGCTCTCCATCAATTGCAATTTTTTGTATCATTTGGGCAAATTCTTCTTCAGTCATATTTATGTATAAGTCATTTTCTTGAAAATGACTAAAAATAGATTCTTCTTGATATTTCGTTATATTAGTTCCATGTTCATAAATATATTTTACATAATTTTCTAAAAATTGATTGGTTAGGAAATTGTCAAATTTATCTTTTGACTTTACTAACTTTATGATATTTCTTCCCTTTTTTAGGTCAATATCTTTTCCTTCATTAAACTTTATTACATTTAAAATTCTTATAAAATTTTCTTCACTTATAAATTCTTTTTCCATATAAAAATCAATTCCTTTCGAAGACATACATAGTAATAAAAATTTTATTTTCAAACGATTAGCCTTTATATTTAATTTTTATTTTCAAGCTATCATCCTTTATATCTAATTTTTATAAAAAAATATATAATTATTGCCGCTTCTGCTATTAAAATCATTGGAAATCCTATTTGAAACTTAGCTTTTTTGGTTTTATGATGAAATACTATCATTCCTAATATTCCTCCAATTCCTCCTCCAAATAAAACTAGTGTAAATAATGTTGCTTCTTGAATTCTCCATGAGCCTCTTTTGGCTTTCCATTTATCTAATCCCATTATCAAGAATGTAATTATGTTTATTGCTATTAGGTATATTATAAATGATTTTAGCGAAAATAATACATTTGTGTCTATTTTTAACATATTTTTCTCCTTTTATCAAATTTTTTTTGGGCGCGGAGATTTCGGTTCCTTGGAATCTTTGTTTCTGGAATTTCTCCGTCCCGGAATTCTCCGTCCCCGATTTTCTCCGTCCCCGAATTCTCCGTCCCCGAATTCTCCGTCCCCAAATTTCTCCGTCCCCGATTTTCTCCGTCCCCGAATTTCTCCGTCCCCAAATTTCTCCGTCCCGTGATTAAAAGTCAAATAGGCTTAGTTGGTTGCTTTGGCTCATTCCTTCTAGGCAGCCTGTTGATTTTAGTACTTCTATTGCTTTATCGCCTATTTTTGCTCTTATTTTTAGGTCGTTTATTGACATGAATTTGCCTTCTTTTCTGGCTTCTACTAAACTTTCGGCAGCTACTGTTCCAAATCCTGGTACTTTATTAAATGGTGGTCTTATTCCATCATTTTCTACTATGAATTTTGTTGCATCTGATTTATATAAGTCTATTGGTAAGAATTTTAGTCCTCTTTCATAAAACTCTAATATTAGCTCTAATACTTGATATGTATCTTGCTCTGTTTTTGATGCACTGTTTCCTTTTAGCTCTATTTCTTTCATTTTATTTTTGGCTCTTTCTTCTCCATTACACATTATATCTGCATCAAATGCATCTGCTCTTATTGTAAAATATGCTGCATAGTATGCTTTTGGAATATGTACTTTGTACCATGCTATTCTAAAAGCATTTGTTACATATGCTGCTGCATGGGCTTTTGGGAACATGTATTTAATTTTTTCACATGATTTTATATACCAGTCTGGTACATCATGCTCTTTCATTAGAGCTTTATATTCTTCCCATTTTGCTGGATCCTTTAGTGCCTTTCCTTTACGAACTGTTTCCATTATTTTAAATGATGGGTTTGGTGGTACTCCTTTTTTTATTAAATAAATCATTATATCATCACGACAACATATTGATTCTTGAAGTGTTACTGTTCCTTCTTCTATTAAAGTTTGGGCATTTCCAAGCCATACATCTGTACCATGTGATAATCCTGAAATTCTTATTAATTCGTCAAATGTTGTTGGTTTTGTATCTACTAACATTCCGTCTTACAAATTTTGTTCCAAATTCTGGTATCCCAAAACTTCCAACTTTACTATGAATTTGCTCTGGTGTAACACCTAATGCATCAGTTGAACAAAATATTGACATCGTTTCTTTATCATCTAGTGGAACTTTTGTTGGATCCATCCCTGTTATATCATAAAGCATTCTTATCATTGTTGGATCATCGTGTCCTAGTATATCTAATTTTAATAGGTTTTGATCTATTGAGTGATAGTCAAAGTGTGTTGTTATAATATCTGAGTTTGGATCATCTGCTGGATGTTGTACTGGTGTAAATTCAAATATTTCTCTTCCTTTTGGAACAACTATAATTCCTCCTGGATGTTGTCCTGTTGTTCTTTTTATTCCTGTACATCCTTGTGAAATTCTTACAACCTCTGGTGTGTTTATTGGTATTCCTTTTTCTTCATAGTACTTTTTAACATATCCAAATGCTGTTTTATCTGCAACTGTACCTACTGTACCTGCTTTAAATGTTGTTCCTTTACCAAATATTACTTCTGTATATCTGTGTGCTTTTGCTTGATATTCTCCTGAAAAGTTTAAGTCGATGTCTGGCTCTTTATCTCCATTAAATCCTAAGAATGTTTCAAATGGAATATCCATTCCATCTTTATCTAATCTGTGACCACACTTAGGACACATTTTGTCTGGTAAATCAAAACCATTTCCATATCCATAGTCTGTAAAATCTGAATATTTACATTTTGGACATCTGTAATGTGGTGGTAAAGAATTAACTTCTGTAATACCTGTCATATTAGCAACAAATGATGAACCAACTGATCCTCTAGAACCAACTATGTATCCATCTTCATTTGATTTCCAAACTAGTTTTTGAGCTATAATGTACATAACTGAAAATCCATTGCTTATAATAGATGTTAGCTCTTTATCTAATCTATCTTTAACTAAATCTGGTAATTCTTCCCCATATAATTTATGTGCTTTATCATATGCAATTTCTTTGATGGTTTCTTCACAATTATTTATATATGGTGGACATTTTTCTGGTGATATTGGGCTTATTCGCTCACACATATCTGCAATTTTATTTGTGTTTGTAACAACTACTTCATATGCTTTTTCTTCTCCTAGATATTGGAATTCTTCAAGCATTTCTTCAGTTGTTCTTAAATATAATGGTGCTTGTTCATCTGCATCATCAAAACCTTGTCCTGCCATTAATATTCTTCTATATATTTCATCTTGTGGGTCCATAAAGTGAACATCACATGTTGCAACTACTAGCTTATCTAATTTTTCTCCTAGTGCAACTATTTTTTTATTTATATCTTCTAGAGCTTTTGTATCTGGAACTGTTCCATTTCTTACCATAAACATATTGTTTCCTATCGGCTGAATTTCTAGATAGTCATAGTCTCTTGCTATTTCTTCTATTTCTTCATCTGATTTTCCTGCTATTATTGCTCTATATAGCTCACCTGCCTCACAGGCACTTCCTAGTATTAATCCCTCTGAATATTTTCTGTATAATGATTTTAGTATTCTAGGTTTTTTATAAAAATAATTTAAATGTGAATATGATACTAATTTGTATAAGTTTCTAAGACCTACGTAATCTTTAGCAAGTATTATTGCATGATAACTTGGTAATTTTTTATATTCATCTTTTTTTCTTAATTTATCTACACATACTGTATCAAAGTCTTCTATTTTTTTAGCACCTTTTTCTTTTAGCATATCAATCATTACATTAAATACTTTTACTGTTGTGTCAACATCATCTAATGCTCTGTGAGCTACTTCTACTTTTATTCCAAGGTTTTCTGCAATTATTCCTAGTTTATATTTTTTATAATCTGGAAATAAATCTTTTGCAAGTCTTAGTGTATCAACATATGTATTTTCTAATTTTAAACCTAATTGATGGCAATTATGTTTTAAAAATCCTACATCAAAATCTGCATTATGTGCAACTACTACTGAATCTCCTATAAATTCTAATGCTTTTGGTAATATTTCTTCTATTGTTGGAGCATCTTTTACCATTTCATCTGTAATATGTGTTACATCTATTACTCTTTGTGGAATTGGTTTTTCCGGATTTACAAATGTTGAAAATTCATCTATAACTTCTCCATTTTTTACTTTCATGATTCCAATTTCGGTTATTTTTTCGGTTCTGAAAGATATGCCTGTTGTTTCTAGGTCTAGCACACAATATGTTGTATCTATATCTTGTCCTTTTGGATTTGATACATTTGATGGTTTATCTGGTACCAAATATGCTTCAACTCCATATATTACTTTCATATCTGGATTATCATAGCCTAACATTTTATGTGCTTCCGGAAATGATTGAACAACTCCGTGGTCTGTTATCGCAATTGATTTCATTCCCCATTTCATGGCTCTTTTTATTAAATCTTTTGCATTTGTCATTCCATCCATTTGGCTCATTTTAGTATGCATATGTAACTCTACTCTTTTAACTTTTGCGTTGTCCATTCTTATTTCTTTTTTTATTCCAGCTGTTTCTACTATAGTATTTGCTATTACTCCAAGCTCTTTAGAAAATGGATCAAATTGAGCAGTTCCTCCAATACGAACTCCTTTTGCTTCTTTCATTCTAGATTTAAATTGTTTTAATTTTTCTTCTTCAATAAATGCTTTACAAGTTATTGTACTTGAACCATCATATAAATCAAATGCATACAGTGTTTTACCACTTTTTAATAAACGCTCTTCTGTGTTTAGAATTTCTCCTTCTAAACAAATTTTTCCGCTATCTACTGAGATATCGATTACTTTTGTAAATGGATCTTTTATATTTGCATTTCTTCCATATATTAATGGAGTTATTTCTTCTGGCTCTTCTGGTGGTGGAGGTGCATCTTTGTCATCTGGTAATGGTGGCAAATCTGCTGCTGTAGGAGCATTTACATTTTTTATTTCGAATTCACCTTTACTTTGATTTTTTTCTTCTTTCTTTTGCTCTTTTTCATTTTTTTGCTCTTCCAATTGTTTTGCAAACTCATTTAGTGCCTCATCTTCTAGGCTTTTTGTAAATTCTTTATATTTCGTTTCTTCTTCTTTAGTGATTGCTTCTAAAAAGTTTATTTTGTATTTTTGGTTATATATATTTTCTAATGTATCTTCAAAAACTTTGTTCATTCCTCTGGCAAATAAAAAGTCTTTTCCTGACATATGAAGTTTTACATTTATTATATTTGATTCTATTTGCACTTCACTATTTCGTAATATTGCTTTTGTCATTGGATATCTGTATGATAGATAGTCAACTATATTATTCCATTCGCTTTTTACATCTATTTCTGGCTCTGTTTCATATTTTATTTTTATAGTTGCATTACTTAGGCTAAATCTTTTTATTAAAAATTTTTCAAAAGCTTGTACTTCTTTTATATTGATAATTTTTTCTGAAATTAGGTATACATCAAAACAGTTTGTTTTTTTATATAGATTTACTTTTTCTATTTTTGCGTTTAATATATTACTGTTACATTTAAAATCATCAAAAATTGTTCCTATCTTTTTTAATGCTTTTTCTTCTGCCAATTTTGTTCAGCTCCTTTTGTGTTTTTTTATATTTTATATCATTTTTTGTAATAAATCTACATTTTTTGTTTTATAATTTAATAAAAAAATAGCCGAGGTCTCAATAAAAGAAACCTCGACTTTATTGATCCTAATTAAACCGCTCCATGGATTTTTACCCAGGAAGAGTTGTTCGGAATCCAGCCGTGAAGCAAAACTCCACCGGCTTTTGTGTAGTATGCCTCCTGCATGTCGCCATATTTGGCGCCAGTCAGGTATACTACCTGTCCTCTTTCCAACCAGTCGAACTGATTTTTATTGTTATCGCGAACGATAACTGAATCAGTTATGACTTCAGCCTTTGTATAGGCGGAATCTGGTAGGACTTCTACGACATTTATTGTCGTAGTGGTCACTACTGTGGTAGTAACCTCTGTTGTGGTTGTAGTAGCTGTCATTGCTGTTACTGTTGCAGTTGTAGTTGTAATTGTGGGATTTTCATCCGTTTCTGCATCTTTGCAAGCTACTAATCCCATAACACCTGCTCCAACTACTGCAAGTGTAGCGCAGAAAGCTACTGCGCGTCTAACAACATATTTCCGATTTTTTTTCATTTTGGTCGCCCTTTCTAATTATTATTTTGTCCCTTGGGACTTTACATATTAATTATACCAAATCTTTACGAAAATGTCAAACATACGTTTTTTTCTGTGTATTTTATCTATCTTTCCAATGCTTCTAAATTATCTTGTCTCTTAATTTTATTTGTAGTAGTTCTAATTAAAGGTGTTTCTGTTAATATCATTCCTCTTATTGCTTTATATTTAGGCATTGTTTGGTTAATTTCTTTTATTTGATTAAAAATTGCTTGATAAATTTCTTCGTCTGTTTCCACTTTGTAAACATCTTTTACTTTTGCTCTGTCAAAAACAATTTTTACATTTATTTTTATATTTTCTTTATCTTCTGATAATTGCTTTCCAAATACAAAAGATTCGGTTACTCCTTCTATTTTATTTACCAAGTTTTCCATTTCTTCTGGGAATATATTTTTACCATTTTTTAATACAATTACACTTTTCTTTCTTCCACAAATAAATATGTAACCCTCTTCATCAATTTTTGCTAAATCACCTGTATAAAACCATCCATTTTTTAGTACTTCTTTACTAGCTTTTTCATTACCATAATATCCAAGCATTACACTAGGTCCTTTAACAATTAGCTCTCCTATTCCTTCTTCGTTTTTATCTACAAGTTTTGTTTTAACACTTGGAACTGATTTTCCTATTGAACCTGTTTTGTAATATTTGTTTGTTCCAATTGCTACTACTGGTGAGGTTTCTGTTAAACCATATCCTTGAACTAAATTTAAACCTAATAGTCTGTATTTTTCTTCTATTTTTGAATCTAAGGCTGCTGCACCACTTATAAATAATTTAATTTTTCCTCCTAGCATTTCATGAATTTCTTTGAATACTTCTTTCTTCTCTTCCATAGAAGCATTTTTATATTTTTCTTCATTTTCTAATACTTTTTGTAATTTTCCTTGCTTTTCTAGTCCTTTACTTATTATTCCAAATATTCTTTCATATATTGCTGGAACACATGCCATACAAGTTACTTTATATTCTTTTAAATTTTCTACTATATGTCTTATTCCATCACAAAAAACAGTTTGTGCACCTTTATATAATGAAAGTAAAAATCCTACTGTACATTCAAAAACATGATGTATTGGCAAAACAGATAATAAAGTATCTTCACTTGTTATATCTAAAACACTTCCCAAATCCATTAAATTTGAGCATATGTTTTTGTGTGAAAGACTAACTACTTTAGATTTTGATGTAGTTCCTGATGTAAATAACATTATACTCATTTCTTTTGGATTTATTTTTGCTTCAATAAATTCTTTATTACCTTCTTCTAATAATTTTTTTCCTACTTCTATTAATTCATTTTGCGAATAAATTCCTTCTGTATGTTCTTTTATATCCATAGAGATTAAATGCTTTAATTTGTTTTTTTCACTAAATTTAATTTTTTCTATTACTTCTGCATGCTTTTTTGTATAAAATATTGCTTCAATATTAGATCTCTCTATTAAAGATTCTAATTCATTTGCTGGTAATGATTTATCTAGTGGAACAACTATTCCTGTTCCACAAACAATTGATAAATAGGCTATTTCCCATTCGTATCTGTTTTCACCAATAATTGCAATTCGTTTTCCTTTTAATCCTAGATTAATTAGTGCTGTTCCTAAACAGTCTATCATATTTCGTACTTCATTATGTGTAAAAATTTTATATTTTCCTTCTTCTATTCTTATTTTATATGCTGGTCTATCTGCGTATAATTTTTTTGTTTTATTTAGCATGTCTTTTAAATCTGTTATTTCTAAATAATCATATAATCTTTCATTCATTTTTTCTTTCTCTCCTATGTATATTTTATCTTAATCTGGTAACTTTACCGATTGATATATTATCATAAGTGCAAATAGTTTTCAACAAAATTTGGGGACGGGGCAAAAAATTTAAGTTGTCATAATATTTAATTAAATTTGAAATACTTTGCAATAAATTTGAGTTTGTTAAATTGGGGACGGAGATTTTTAACACCAAAATTAGAGTTTGTGGGGCTGGTGTTAATGTTTGAAAATGTGCTTTAAAATATGCCGTCTTGAGCAGTTGATATATATAATTTCGAAATCATTAATGGCTCCCTACATAATTTAAGAAATTCTAAGCTCAATTTTGGGTGCCCCTTTCTGTGCTCTTTTCTCCAAAGTCGAAAAGCCACGAACATCCCCCCAAAATCTCGCTAAGAATTTCTAAAATTATTCCAGTCACACATTAATGATTTCGAAATTATATATATCAACTGCTCAAGACTACTCTATGATAGTAAGTTATTGCTTTTTTTATTTAATATAGAATATGATTTCTTGTTAATTAAAAAAAAGCTTAATTTTATAATTAACATTAACAATTTTAATGTTAATTATAAAATAAGAATCTACAATTTTTTATATTGACATTAATACAAAATAAAAGTTTAAAAATTATATTAGAATAGCTATTACTTGTAGTATAGACGTTAATATTAATAAGGAAATGTACAAAATTTAAATTTAATTATGAACGTTTTGGTACATTTTTATATTATCACTAAAAATATCATTATTATTTATGAAAATAACCTTTCAAATCGTAGAGAAGACTATATAACTTAAAATAAACAATTTAATTTTACTAGTAGAGTAGTCCGAAGAGTTAGTATATATTATTTTTTCAAATATTAATGTGTGATTGGAATAGTTTTAAAAATTCT
>JAGBDU010000079.1 GCA_017937285.1 Clostridia bacterium | reverse complement strand
TTCCTTTTTGGAACAGTAACTAATCTTCCATTTATTTTTAGTATAAATTATTATTTTGTTGAATTACATAAATAGTATATGTATAATAGAATAAAGGATAATTCTAAATTATTGAATGTTGCGGAACAATATTTTATTCTTTCTTCTGTAATTTATCGAAATGTTTCTGGTTAAAATTTTGCTAAGGAGAATAATATAATGAATGAATATAATCTTATTAAACAAAAAGTACAATTAATGGAACAAATTGCATCGAAATTTGAAATTTTTTTTGTAGTGAATGTTGTGGGTAAAACGAATATACGTGATTATAAAGATGTGAAACAATCTATTTTAACAGAATATTTAACAGAAGAAGAATATGATGTTATGATTTCTGCTTTAAAGAAATCTGGTTTCAAGGTAAGGGTTTTTAATAATGAAATCTATTTTATGGATTATATCATTAGTAATGCTGATACATTAGATTTTAAGCAAATAATTGTTTTTAATCTTGCACGGAATGGAAAGGGCTTAAATAAAAAGGCTCTCATTCCATCTTTTTGTCAGCTTTATGGGCTCAAATTAACGGGTTCAGATGCATATCATGTTTGCTTAGGTCGTCACAAATATCATGTAAATTGCATTTTGGCGAGCAAAAATATTGCAGTTCCTCATACATGGTGTTTTTCTAAAAATGGTTGGCTGCTTAATGAAACCCCGCCCCAGGATATAAAACTTATAATAAAACCAGCTTTTGAATCTGCATCAAGAGGTATAAATGATGCCTCAATTAATTGTTATTCAGATAAACTTGTACAGCAAATAAGGCATTTGCAAGATGAATACGAACAAGATATTTTGGCACAAGAATTTATAGCGGGATATGAAGTGCAAGTTCCCGTTATAAAATTAAACGGAAAATACTTTGCTCCAATGGCAGTTGGCATTAATATGGATAACGATTGCTTATTGCATGATAAGATAATTACATATGACATTGCATACGATGAAACATATAATTTCTATGATTTTTCTAAAATAAATGAGTCATTAGCACAACAACTAAAGAGAACTGCAGAATCTGCATGCTCTATTTTAGGATTAGAACATTATGGTCGCTTTGACTTCCGAATTGATACCAATGGAACATTTTATATCACGGATATATCTACGCATCCGTTTTTGATTAAGCATAGTGCATTTGCATACATGTTTTCAGTTTTGGATTTGAAATACGAGGACATTTTTTTGCTGCTGATTGAGTTAGCGCTAAATTTTGAAGGAGAATCACATTGAAAATTACAATAGCAGAAATTAACAAAGAAGAAACTCTCAAATATGCAGAACTTAAAATACAAATCTGGAAAGATTGTTACCAACACATATTGCCTGATACATATTTAGACAATATTTCCGTTGAACATAAAGCATTGAAGTATAAAAAAGAGTTATTGACCGATCCTGAAGTGGCATATTATTTTATTATTGTGTCAAATATTCCCATTGGAATCCTTAGATTAAAATATTATGAAAATTCTGTAAAAGAAAAATGTGTTTGTATAAAAGATTTATATTTCCTTTCACCATATCAGAATAAAGGATATGGTGGATGGGTTTTTGAATTTATCAAAAAAGAAGCTTTTAAAAATAAATGTCACTTTATTACAGCATATGTACTTGAAAAAAATCAATCTGCTAGAACTTTGGTCGCTAAATTAGGGTTTAAAGAAACAACTAATAAACATATTCATCATAAAACAATGACTACTGCCATAGAATATAGTTTTGCTTTACATGACTGACCAAAATTGTTGATCTGTTAATATATATGGTTTTTTTAAATAATCAATATCGAATTCTTTTAAACTTTCTGCGAAATAATTTTCTATAAATTGAAAACTTTTATTTTTTATTTGTTTATTTGAAATGATTTCATTATAAATACTATAACGCTTCTTAATAATATATTCTTCACTAATACATATTGCTGGAACCATTTCATTTAATTCATTATAAATATTTTGCGCGACGCTTAGATCATCAATTGCAATAGCAACACAAATATAATTAATGCCAATTAAATATATATAATAATCATTATGCTGCTGCACTGCATCAGACCAGAATAGAGCCTCAAATTTTTCAATTATTTCTTTTGTTTTCCCGGATAAAGCCATTAATACATAATAATTATTTGTCATCAAAATACTTTTATGAGATGATTGATTTTTCAATAATGTCTCAAAGATTTTAATAGCTTCTTCATAATTGATTTTGTTTGACAAAACACCGTTGATTACAAAGTTATTGATTATTTTACTCAAATCTTTAATCCATATATTCTTAGTGCTAATAAGATTAATTGCTTTTTGAGCATATATATATCCTTGATCAAATTCTGATGCAACTAATAATAAGCCGGAATAATTGGTTAGTGCATATATGTACTCAAGTGGTAACGTATGTACATATTTTTCAAAATAATCAACACTTTTTTGGTTTTTTTGTAAAGCAATTTCCGTAGAATACAACGCTCCGGCATTACGATTTAGAATTTGTACAATTACTTCCAACGATGTATCATATTGATATCTTTTTGCAATTTCTTTCATTATTTTTTTTTCAACATTGCGTGCGTCAGCATCATTTTTTAATCGATTCACATAAAAAATATAGAGAAGCAGACTGCTCCTTAACCACATATCAAAGTTAGTGTCTAATAAGTTTTTAAAATTATAGATCAATATCTCACTCGCTTCATTGCTTTTTTCATAAACCCAGCCATCATATATGAAATATGCAGTTAAATAGTCTTTTTCTAAGAGTATTAGTTCACTTGTCGGTGTTATCAGCGCTAGTTGTGCTAATGCCTCTCTATGCAAACCTTGATTATAACTATCAATGCTTTTGGATATAATTAAATAGTTATTGTATAAATCTTCGGAAAATTTCTCTAAATAATCTCGTAAAGTATTATCTACAATATTATTTTTAAATTTTTGGCATGTCATATAGATTACTAAATTTTCAGCTGCTTCAAAATTTTTACTCGCAGCACGTAAATGAAGGTACTGTGTATAGTAATCACTGGGATTTATTTTTTTTGCAGCACAAGCAAACTTATAATGAAATTCCTTTCTATATTCATTATAATTTTCATCAAAATATTGATAGATATATTGATTTATAAAACTATATAAATCTTCTTTTTCTGTAATTAATTTTAAAATATGTTCTTGTTGTGCTTTAGATAACATACGTTCTATGGCAAATTCATTTTCATCAACAATCTCTGGTAAAAACTTCTGGTCAAATATCGTTCCCTGAATTGAAGCCGCTTTAATAGTTGTTGCAAATCGGGGTAATGCTCCGTTAATGCGTTTGATTCGTTTGTCAATAATAGATAAAAAGACTCTTTGGGCTTTCGTTTCACTTGATTGTATATCTTCCGTAAGAATGTTTTCTTCCATATAATAACCCAAATCATATGCCATACCTAAATTACCATTTGTAATTTGATATAGAGACTCGGCCAAATCATTGTTACCAGAATGTATTTTTAAAAACTCTTCTACAAATGGGGTATTTGACGAATACCCTTTAACATTTATTGATGGTATATTTCCTATCTGTTCTTTTATATTATTAATACTCTTTTCACTCTCACCGATAATGATAATTTTGCATTTTTTTAAAAAAGGAATCGCTTGTTTAGCATCAAACGTCAAAAAGAAGGAAAGCAATTTTTTTGAGGCGTCATCCCATTTTTCATAATCATCTGCTATCAAATAGAGCGATCTATTTTTACAATGAAAATTTATTCTATTAATAATAGAAATTTCTGAATCATTTAAGTATGAAAAGATTTTTTGCTTATAGGTTCTACCCTGTTCAATCATTTTTCCAATGACTTTTAGACTTTTCAGTTCTGAATCATTGATAATATCCGTAACAATTTCCTTTCCCACTTCGTATAATGCATCAGAATTCATCAACCCTAACGAAAAAGCATAATAACTGGGGTTGTAACCATCGTAAACTTTTAGATGCAATTTATAATATTCTCTTTCTGATACTTTTCCCATGCATAAATCTGCCAAATATGTTTTTCCAATTCTTGGCTCACCATATAAATAAATTATGTCATTTTCCTTTAAGTAATCTATTGCTTTATTAAAATAATTCTTAATATATCCAAAAATGAATTTTTTTTCTTCCATATATCTCCTATATTTTTCAAATAATGTAAAAATATTGTTCATTTATAAGCAATTTCCAATATTGTTCCGCAACATTCAATAATTTAGAATTATCCTTTATTC
>JAGBDU010000024.1 GCA_017937285.1 Clostridia bacterium | reverse complement strand
CTATTATTACTATTATTACTATTATTATTTGTTCCTAAATCCCCATCTGAATTATTATCATCTTTTGGAACTTCAATATTTCCATCAGTTTCGTCTTTTCCATCATCTGTTTCATTCTTATCATCTGAAGGTTTATCAGTTTCATCATTTCCATTTCCATTTTCATCTTTATTAGAAGTATCATCATCTTCTTTTACTATTTTAATATTTTTTATAACATCTATATTATCAAAATCAACAATTTCACAAGATGTATTTGTAGCATCTAATTCATATAATCTTAAAGAAACAGAATCTTTATTATATGAACTTGGTACGCTAAATGTAAACTTACCAAATTGAACATCTCCATTTACATCTCCCTCATTAATTCTTAAAATAAATCCTGTTGCCTCTGCAGTTCCACCTTGTTCAAGATTCCATTCCTCTGATGGAGTAAAACCTTGAAATTTTACTCCATCAGGAATTATATATCTTACTTTTATTGAATTTACATTATCCGTGAAATTTCCTTTTAAAACACATTCTAAAGTATTTTCAGTTTCAGGATTTATACTATCTTGGCAATCAATTGTTAATTCATTTGCATATACTTTTATAGAGATAGCTACTAAAAATATAATAGTTATAAAACAAATCCTTTTAATTATTCTCGCCATAGTACTCCTCCTCACTTGGTTCATATAGTTTTACCACATATCTTTTTATTAATTCAACATCGTTTAACCTTACTTTACCATCTCTTGTAAAATCCATTGCATAATATTGTGGTGTTCCATATAATTCATCTTTCATACCTATTAAGTATTGTTGAGTTACACCAGCATCTCTACTATTTACCTTACCATCTAGATATACATCTCCTGGAACTATATTTACATAATCTATTATTTCTTCATCAGTATTATATATTTTTGTAATATAACCTGTTCCTATATTTCCTTCAGTTACCCTTTCGCCATTTGTATTATAAACCATAACTGTATATTGTCTTTTATCAAGATTTAAATTATTAATATACTTCTCTATACTCGTATTGCATATTACGTTTTTTATTATATTATCCTCATTGCTATATTCATAAGTTGAAAGTTCTGGAGGTTCAAATCTGTATTCACTTATAAAAGTTACATCTTCATTTGGTACTTCAAAAGTATCGCCAGTTCTATATACTTTATCTTTATATTTCCAACCATACAAATATTTACCTGTTTTGTTTAATTCATCATTTTCTAATAGTGTTATTGACGTTCCAACATAATAACTATCTTCAATTACAACTGAATCAACAACATTATCATATATAAATTTTACTTTTCTTTTTCCATTTACTACATTAATTTTAACAGTCTTGACAGTATTACCTCCGTCTAATGCAGTTATTATAAGATCTGTTGTACCTGTCTTTACGCCTTTTAATTTGTTACCTTTAACTTCAGCAATTTCTTGATCTTCCACCTCTAATTTATAATATGGAAATGAACTATTTTGAGGAGCAATATTTATAGTTAAATCTTTTTCTTCATTATCTTTTATAGTAATTTCATCCATAGGGAAATCACTTATAAAGATATTCTTAAACTGCTTTAATGTTGGTAATGTATTACTATTCAACTTTTCCCATACACTTGAATCTAAATTAAATGCTTCAAGTCCTAATTGTTTTAAATTGCTTAAATCATTTATAACATTTGTATTATTTTTTTCATCTTCAGTTGATATACAACTATGTTCTTCACAATATTTATTATATATATTAATATTACTATAATTTTGTATTGAACTCGATTCTGATGTTGAAAACAAAGTTCCTATTTGCGTTTCAAGTTTATATGATTTATTGTTTGTTTTTTCAATATCGTAATTGCTTACTAAATATATGTTATCGAAATTCACTTTTTCTTTAAATAAACTACCTATTAAACCACCTATTTGTGTTTCATAATAATATTTATCAGCTCCATAAATATTTGATATTATTACACTGTTAGATATAGTACTTTCACCATCACCCATGCTACCAATTAAACCGCCAACGTGTCCTTTTACATCCTTAATATTTCCAACTATATAACAATTATTAATTGTTATATTTTCTCCAACTCCAGCAAACAATCCAATATTTGATTCATTATTACCATATATTTGACCAGACACATAAACATTTTCAAAACTACTGTTATTTATTGTACTTGAAATAATTCCATGAAATCCACCTTTTGGATAGTACCCTTGCGGTTTATTTAGCACTATATTTGCATTTTCAATTCTTAAGTTTTTTATTGTTGAGTTTTCTATATTCTTGAATAATCCAGTATCTATATCAGGACTTGTAGTTTCCATATATAGATTTTTTATTGAGTGTCCATTTCCGTCTAAATTACCGCAAAGTTCAGTAGGTCTAATATTATATTTTAGACCACCAACTGATTTTATTTCTTCAGCTTTTAAATCAATATCGTTGTTTAAAATAAAATATGCAGTTCTTAATTTTTCCATAAATTCAAAATCTCTTTTAGTCTTAATTACAAATGGATCATCTTCTGTTCCAGAACCTTCTTCTAAACCATAATTATACACTACATCCAACGTCCTAATAATCTCATCATTATATGATATTTCAATTTTGAATTTGCTACCTTTTTTTGTTAATGCTGGAAATGAATATTGTTTTAC
Source organism: Clostridia bacterium (assembly GCA_017937285.1). GTDB lineage: Bacteria > Bacillota > Clostridia > TANB77 > CAG-508 > CAG-492. The sequence goes on along the minus strand of JAGBDU010000024.1, from coordinate 20,998 downwards.
TATAAAATCAGATGATGATTCATTTAAATCAATTGTCCTGTTAGACTCGAGAATTGTTCCATCTTCATATTTAATTGTCACTCTTATTGGAATATTTCTATCTATATTCTTTGCTGTTATATAGAAATGATAATAAATATTTCTGTCAATATCTTCAATTCCATCATCTATGTCTACATTTATAATACTATTATCACTATTCTCATTATTTTTTGTAAAAGCTGATACTTGTGTATATATTGCACCATTATTTGTAACTATTTTAATAGAAAAAACACCTGAATTTAATTCCATATTATTACAATCTACACTGTATGTACCAGGTAAATCCGTCTTTATTGTATCTACTAATTGATAATTATTTTTATTTCCGTCCGGACTTATATATATACTATACTCACTATTTTGACTTCCAGATGAAAATTCTATATTTTGTAATGTTTCTTTTAAATTACGCTTATGATATGTTACCTCAAGACTCCCTTTAACCGCAATGTTTTGTAAAAGAGCATTACTATTTTGTACTTCATTAAATGATTCATCATAAAATGATTTCATTTGTTCTATCTCAATTCCATCTAATTCTATTTTTGGTGATAATGTCATATCATAATTGTTGTCCCATTCTTTTTCGACAATTTCCTTTACTCCATATAAAACAGGTATATCTGATTTATATGATAAATAAGGGTATGTTCTATACTCTCCATAACTGTTTTGTAATATCCATGCTCCGTCTGGTTGCCCATCTTCATCTAAATCTGTTCCATAATTATCATCCCAACCAACAATTATCATAGCATGTCCTAAAGCCTCACCACCGGTCACATCTTTTTTATAGTATATTAAATTATTTGCTTCATCATAACAGTTTCCCATTGGCGCTGTTATTCCTATATATATAGCACCATATCTTTTAATATAACTTTTTAACATTTTGATATAATCCTCAGTTCCATCATATATTGGAAATAATGTAGTGTTTTTAATTTGATAACTTATTTTATCCTTATTAACAACATTACTAAGAATAATTTTACCATCATCGTCTAATGTATCATCGAAATCATCCCATTTCATTGGAACCATACCACTAGGAACAACTGAATTAAAAAATCCAACATGCTGTACATGCTTTAATCCCATTCCATAAGATATATTTAAATTATATGGAGAACCATTTGATATAAGATGAGATAATTGCTGTGCGGAAAACCTTTCACTAATGTTTTTTGTATATAACAAATTGGATTCAAACATTGAACTAATTGCATAAGCCCAGCATAATCCTTCACTACCTTGATCATATACATATGTTGGATAACGATCTACCAAACTAAATCTTTCAGGTAATTCATTGTAATTACCATACAAATTTTCTTCTGGTATATAATTGTATATATATTTTTCAGGAACAATTTCTACTTGTGCTTTTTCCTCATCAGACAGTTTCATATATTCTTCCCACTCTGGATTAATATATGGCATACTAACTTTTTCACTTTTTACATTAGCAATTACTGTTTCTGTAAATGTAATATTATTGCTATTTTTACTCATTATTCTATAACCAACAAAAAATAAAATGACTATACAAATTAAGCTTAATATGATTTTTCTCCTATTCTTCAACATCTTTTGTATCAACTCCTTTAAAATATAATTAATCAATTTTATTATACCATTGTTTTTTCTTTATTTATATTACAATTATATTACAATTACATTTCATTATTATAACAAAAATAGATATTTGATTTTTAGTTCAAATATCTATTTTCAAGTTCTATTTAATTTATATTTGAAAAAAATTTTTTCTTTCACTATATTGTAATATTATATTATTTGTTTTACAAAGTTTAAAGAAGTAATTATAGCCTCTTCTAACGCCTCTTTTGAATTTTGAAAAGTATGCTCTCCATTTTTTATTAAAATAAATTTTGAATTCTCACAATTATCTGAAACTATTTTTGATAACTTATAAGGAACTGCACTATCCTCACTACCATGAACAAATAATTTAGGTAATTTATTTAAAATTCCACACAAAAAATATTCGTTATTTTTATAAAAAATCTTTTCTTCCATTAGCTTATCCTTTCAAATTCCTATTAATCTTAATAATCTAAAAAATTAATTACCTTGAATATCTAATAACATTTTATAAACACTCAAAGCATTTTCATTCAAATTACTTTCTTCAAAAATTCCGGTTGCTTTATCTTTAGTCCATTCTTTAAAAATTTCTATAACTTGATTTACATTACTTACTGTAACTTTATCAGCAATTATTTTCTTTGCAGTATTCATATATCCTCTACTAGCGCAAATTGGAAGAGCTGCAAAAAATGACTTTTCCGGAAGCTCTGATTTATTATATAACTCCATAACTAAATCATCTGTTAATGGTCTTGGATTAGTCATAATAATCTTATTTGAAACAAATACACCATGTGGCGAATTTGGACTTGCTGAATCAATAACTTCAGCATCGTCTGGAAAAGTAACATCATAAAGAACATCGCCTCTACAAATCCATCTAAGAATTTTTTCTTCCAAAGAGCTATTAAATCCTCCGTTATTTTCCGGTTTTAAATCATTTGGATTCCATTTTTCAGCAACATTTTTCAATAGTCTGTACTTTATTTTTATAGTACTCACTTTTTTTATCTTCTTCTATTGATTTTCTTGTATCTTCCCAAGCTCTTTCGTGTAATCTTCTTTCTTTTCTTTCAGAATGATGTCCTACTATTATAGGTTGTCCGTGGTGTATTTGCTAAAATCCTATGTGCAGTTGAATTCATATATTGACTTGATTTTTCTTCTGTTTTTTTTGATAGTTCTTCATATTTTAATTTTCTTGTCTCTTGTCTTTCTTCAAAATCTGCTCTTCCTCCCATTGTTCTTCGCTCTCCTTTCCAACTATTACTAAACAATGTAAAATTATTGCAACAGTTCCTCCAACTACAAATCGTCCTGTAGGATTTATTATAAATTTTGTTTGGCTATCTATCATATCTTCTTCAACTATTGGTTTTATTACTTTTTCTATAATGTCATTTTCTAGAATATCCATATCTGCACTTTCTTCGTGTTGTGTAGATATTAAAATTGTATCTATTCTAAATGGAAAATCGTTTATATATTCTACTGTAACTTGTACTTTTCCATCTGACTTCAAATATGGGATTATTCCATATTTTCTTACTTTGGTTAATCTTTGTGCAAGTTTATGTACAGTATCTATTGCATATGGCATTAAATTTTGGGTTTCATTACAAGCAAAACCAAACATTATTCCTTGATCTCCTGCACCTCCAATATTTACTCCCAATGCTATATCGCCACTTTGTTTAGTTATATTAGTGTCTATTTCACAAGTTCTATAATCCATATTATATCTAGCATCATCATAATCTACTTGTTTTAATACCTTTCTTACTATTTTTTCTACATCTATTATTGCATTTGATGTTATTTGACCTGCTACTGTAACTTTGCCATTTGATATAAATGTTTCTATAGCAACTCTTGAATTTTCGTCTTGCTCTAAACAAGCATCTAAAATGGAGTCTGAAATCAGATCGCATACTTTGTCTGGATGCCCCTCTGTTACAGACTCACTTGTTAAATAATATTTTTTATAATTCATAAATTATAAAATTCCTCCTTTTAATTCGCACCACAATCGATTCTGTGGCATTTTTAGTCTCAATATGGGATGTTATCCCAAGTAAATCCTTTCATTCTATATTTTTTTACTTCTTTTGTATAAAGCATAAACACTTTTTCTTTACTGTATTTTGTAATATATTTATAAAAAGATAATAGCTCTTGTATTATGTTTTGTTTATACTTAGTTCCTATATCCGAATAATTTAAATATTCGTTATCTACATATATAGAAGCTATTCCATCAATTAAAATACTATATAATACTTTTTTCTCATAAACACTAAAATTATCAAATTCTTTGATTTGACTTTTATTTTTATATTTTCCATTCTTCCTCCTCACTTTTTTCAAAAAAAATGAAGTACACATAATGTACTTCATTTTTTGGAAAGAACCAGTTATTCTATTATTTTTTGACCTAGCCACCACATACCACCTTGCGATTTCAGATCTTTATTTTTTTAATTTTTTTACTTTTTTTATGTTTTTTTAACATTTTTTCAATTTTTTATTTTTAAAAAAAGTCAGTATTTTCAAGGTTTACAAGACTTATTTAAGACATAGCAACGATACGCATTCAACATGGCTCGTAAACGGAAACATATCCACAGGCTGAACCTCTTTTATCTCATACTTTTCCTCAAACATCTTCAAATCCCTTACCATAGTTGCAGGATTACAACTAATATAAACAACTCTCTTAACATCTAGCTTCAATATATTTTCAATAGTATTACCATCCAATCCCCTTCTTGGCGGATCTACAATCACTACATCTGGATTAATTTTTTCTTTTTTCACCAATTTTTCAAATGACTCTTCAACATCCCCACACATAAATTCTATATTCTTAATATTATTTAACTTAGCATTTATATGAGCATCTTCTATTGCTTGCTTTACTATTTCTATTCCATAAACTTTTTTCGCATATTTTGATGCAAAAATACCGATTGTTCCTATTCCGCAATATAAATCACATACAATATCATCTTTACCAATCTGTGCTTTTTCTATTGCGATATTATATAGTGCTTCTGCCTGTATTGGATTTACTTGATAAAATGACATTGGAGATATTTTAAAAATATAGTCTCCTAATACATCTGTTATATATCCTCTTCCGACTATTGACTCATTTTTGTCTCCCATTATTACATTTGTGTTTTTTGTATTAATATTTTTTACAACTGTTTTTACCATTGGAAATCTATCTATTATATTGTTTGCCAATGTAAGTTCATTTGGGATTTCTTTTCCATTTATTACTATAATGCACATAATTTCGTTTGTTTGTATTCCTACTTTTGTAACAATATGTCTTACTAATCCTTTTTGCTTTTTTTCGTTATATACACTTATGTTATTTTCTTTTATATAATCTAATATGTATTTTGCAATTTGATATGATATTTCTTTTTGAATTTTGCATTCTTTTATTGGAATTATTTCGTGTGTTCTTTTTGCAAAAACTCCTAATACTTTTTTGCCATCTTTGTCTGTTCCTATTGGATATTGTGCTTTATTTCTGTAATTATATGGATTTCCCATTCCTACTGTTTTTGATACTTTAATATTATTTACTAAAGTTTTGTTTATTAAATTTTGTACTTTTTCTTGCTTTATATTTAATGTTCCTTCATAATCAATATGTCTTAAATTACATCCGCCACATCTTTTATATGTTTCGCAATCTGGTGTACATCTATTAGATGCCTTTTCTAATATTTCTATTAATTTTCCAAAGGCATGTGATGATGTTATTTTTACTATTAAAATTTTGCATTTTTCTCCTTTTATTGCACCATCAATAAAGATTGTAAAATTTTCTATTTTTGCAATCCCTTCTCCTTCAAACCCGTTATCAATTATATCAACTATATATTCCTTATTTTTTTGTACAGGAATTTCCATATGTACACCCTCTCTTATTATTTATTTTCTTTTTGGTTATTATCGTGAAGCTCTGATTCTTCTAAAATTTCATCCATATCAATATTAAATTTACTTAATATATCAGAACCGTCATCTAAACCTAAATCTTCAAAATATTTTTCTCTCATATTTTCTTTTCCTTGTTAATTTATTTAGGTTTTTATACGGATTTACCTATAAACCTATTGCTACTGTTTTTATGCTTTTATTCTTTATTATGCATATGAATATATTTGTATATTTCACCCCAGTTATGCACTTCTATTACATTTTCATTATCTTTTATTTTCTTTAAACCTGCATCTCTAAAATATAAAGTTTTTATATTTTTATTTGCTATTTCTAAACAGTTGTTGTAATTGTCATCTATCATTATATCAATTTTTTCATTAACACAAATATCTGCTTTTTCTCTTTGTGCCCAAAAATATTTATCAAATTTTAGCCCTTCTTTATTGAATTTTTCCTCTGCTACAGTTTTCATTTCTTTGTTATCTTTTCCTCTTGCTGTTATTATAATAAGTTTGTGACCTTCTTTTCTTAGTAAATCTAAGACCTCTTTTACATATGGCATTAAATTTGATTTTTTTGAACATTCTATAAAATATCTATCTGCAAATTCTTGTATTTCTTCTTCGGTCCAATCATATTTTTCTTGCACTCTTGGCTCTTCATAGTTGCGTATTTCTCTATTATTTAAATCTATTGTGTTATATAAGTCTGCAACTGTTCTAAATACTTTTTCACTATCTAAAATTACTCCATCTATATCTATTCCTATATTCAAATTTCTTCCTCCTATTTTTATTAGTGAAGTTATTATATCATATTCATTATAAATAGTCTATTGATTGTTTTTATAAATGTAAATAGTTTTGTATTTTATTATTACAATTCGCAGTCATCTTTAGCATAGTGGAAAAGGGACTATTTTTAGCTGTGAACTATCGCATTTTATTTTACCGAAATTTTGATTTGAAATGTGACAAAAATTTTGCTAACTGAAATTAAAAAAGTGAGAAAAAAAGTATTGACAAAGCATATTAAATTGTGCTAATATTTAATAAGTTTCAAAAAACAAATGCGGATGTGGCGGAACTGGCAGACGCGCTGGTCTTAGGAACCAGTGTCAACGACGTGGGGGTTCAAGTCCCTTCATCCGCACCATTTATATTTATAAAATCCTTGATATATTGAAGTATCAAGGATTTCATTTTGCCTTTTTGTGTAATTTTTATTAGCAAAAATTTTGACAAAAAAATATTGATTTTATTTTTTTAGCAATATATAATTGGGATAAATTTATAAAAAACGGAGGATAAATGTGAAAGATTTAGATTTGTTAAGCTTAAGCAATGGAACTAGTAAAAATATAAAAATCGGCGAACTCTCATCTGATGTGATTAGCACTTTAGGATTAAACTTAAAACCTCAAAATATATATGTATGGACACCAAGAATACAAGAACATTGTGAAAAACATAAATTAGAATATTCTTCTTCAGAATCATATTATTCTGCAATAAGATCCATCCCTGAAATTATAAAAAACCCTGACTACGTTGGAATCCACTCTAATGGAAACATACAATATATAAAAAAGATTGATGATATTTCTTTAATCGGTGTCAAATTGGTTAAACAAAGCGGATTATTATTTAGAACCATATATCCTATTACAGATGATAAATTAAATCACTATCTAAAAATAAATAAAATTAAACCAATAAAAAAAGGATAACTTTGCCAGTTATCCTTTTTTTTATTGTACTGATTATTTAGCAGGACGGCGTACCCTGCATCTCTTCTAAGACCATCTCTGGCGTGATAGCTGCCTAACTCTATCCTTAAATAATCGTTAATATTGTATTCAATATTAACAAAAATATTCACAACATATTTTTGTTGTACACATTTTATAAATAAAAAAATTTTTTGTCAATACTTTTTTTACAATATTTTTTACTTTTAAAGTATATCATACATTATGTAAATTGTCAAAATATGTATTATATCTATGTATAAAAACATAAAATTTTTTTATATTCTTATCCTGTCTTTATTTTATCCTACATTCATTTATTCAATTTAACTATTGCATGTAATTCAGACAAATCTTCATTTTTAATTGCCACAATATATGAACTTTCATTTTCCGCATACAAGCATTTTATAACATCACCATACTTTACCTCTTTTTTATACATTATTTCGAACCCACTATAATTATTATTTTTCTTTATTTCATCTGGCAAAGTCATTTCTGCAACTTCTGAATAATATATATTATTCATATGATTATTTGCATCAATCCAATTCCAGTCTACTTTATATAATTTATTATATAAATAATTTTCAGGCTCATTAATTTTTTTAAGTTTTAACTCATCAAAATTAGTTTTAGATTGCTCTAATTTATATGAATCTATAAGCTCTGGCGATACTTTTTCTATTTTTTTAGTTTTTAAATTTATATGTACCCAATTAGATAATCCAACAATTAATAATTCTCCTGTTTTACTTCTTATTTCAAATTCTCTTGATGCAGTAATATTTTTTATTTCAGTTCCCCATGTTAAAACATTTACTTTTTCTCCATATTCTGGTCTTTTAATTATATTCACTTTATATCCTGTTAATAGCCATGTTGTATTTGATTCTTTTAGTCCCTCCCCTGCATAGCTCGCATGCATTCCTGCTATATCTTCAAATATATTTAAAATAGCACTATTCTTTATTTTTAAATTCGTATCTATATCACGATATCCAATATAAAATTTATCTTCAAAAATCATTTTTTTCCTCCTAAAATATTCAATATTTAATTTTATATCACATATTTAATCATTTTTCTATATCTTTTTAAACTTTGGGTGAACTTTGGGGACGTTCCTTAAAGTTCAGAACAGTTCTGAACTTTAAGGAACGTCCCCAAAGTTCACCCAAAGTTCGTCCCCAAAGTTCACTTGACAAATCCATATTTTATGCTACAATGTTTTTTATGTAAATATTAATAATCATGGAGGTTTTATGTTAGAATTAAAAAATATTTGTTTTTCAAGAGACAATAAAAAAATTTTAAATAATCTTTCCTTAACTATAGATACCAATAAATTTATTGCAATCACTGGACCAAATGGATCTGGTAAATCAACACTTGCAAAAATTATCATGGGTATAGAAATGCCTGATAGCGGTACTATCACTTTTTTAGGACAAGATATTACTAATTTAAATATTACTCAAAGAGCTAAACTTGGAATTGGGTTTGCTTTTCAACAACCAGTAAAATTCAAAGGATTAACTGTAAAAGATTTAATTGAAATAGCATCTAATAATACAGTAACAATGAAGGAATCTTGCGATTATTTAGCTGAAGTTGGTCTTTGTGCCAAAGAATATATAAACAGACAAATCGATTCAAAATTATCTGGTGGAGAGCTTAAAAGAATAGAAATTGCTATGACAATAGCAAGAAAATCTGCTCTTACGATTTTTGATGAGCCAGAAGCTGGTATTGATTTATGGAGTTTTAGTAATCTTATTGATATTTTTGAAAAAATAAAAAAAGAAAATAATCGTACAATTTTAGCAATTACTCATCAAGAAAGAATTCTTAACATCGCAGATGAAATTATATTATTAAAAAATGGTGAAATATCAAATTCAATAGATGAAATGAATTTATCTGCCAACTCATTTCATTGCAAAAAAATATAAGGAAGTTTAGTTATAAAAAATATTAATTTTTTCATAACTATCTATGCCTTTAAGTAAATCGAGAAAGGAATGGAATTTTTTATGGACGAAATTCAAAAAAAATTATTAAAAGAAATTGCAGATATAGAAAAAACTCCTATGGGTGCATATAACATTAGGTCTAATGGAAAAGGCATCGAAAAAAATACAACTGCAAATATTGATATAGTAACAAAAACTGATAAGCCAGGAATTGATATTATAATAAAACCTAACACCAAAAATGAAAGTGTTCATATTCCAGTTATTTTAACTCAATCTGGACTTACTGATGTTGTTTATAATGATTTTTATATTGGAAAAAATGCTAATGTTACTATAGTTGCAGGATGTGGAATTCATAATAGTAGCTGCTCTACATCTGAACATGATGGAATACACTCGTTCCATTTAGAAGAAAATGCAAAAGTAAAATATATTGAAAAGCACTATGGTGAAGGTGAAGGAACTGGAAAAAGAATTTTAAATCCTAAAACAATAGTCAATCTAAAAAATGGAGCTGTTTTAGAAATGGAAACTATCCAAATAAAAGGTGTAGATTCTACAATAAGAGAAACATCAGGTGTTTTAGATGGTAATTCTTCATTAATTATCACTGAAAGAATTATGACACATGATAATCAAACTGCAAAAACTATATTTAATGTTGAGTTAAATGGAAAAGGTGCAAGTGCAACAGTTACTTCAAGATCTATTGCAAAAGATAATTCTTCTCAAGAATTTATTTCAAATATAATTGGAAATAACGAATGTTTTGGTCATGTTGAATGTGATGCAATTATTATGGATAAAGGTAAAGTTATTTCTACCCCACAAATTACAGCAAATAATATAGATAGCAACTTAACACATGAAGCAGCAATTGGAAAAATTGCTGGTGAACAATTAATTAAGTTAATGACGCTTGGGCTTACTAAAGAAGAGGCTGAGGAACATATTATAAATGGATTTTTACAATAAAACGATTAAAAATTAATCTTGGAAATAAAAAAATGAAATATACATTGACTATTAAATATAAAAATTAATAGTTGTTGCATATTTCATTTTTATTTTAAGATTAAGTTAATACTTTTTTAATATTTATCTCCTTTTTTTCTATCAATATAATGAGTATGTAATAGCTCTTCACTCACTTTGCTTAATGGCGAATCTAAATAATCTTTATATATTTTTATAATTTCTGGATTTTCATGAGAACATCGTATTTTTTGGTAATCATCTCGTTTATACAAATTAGTAATTCTATTCTTTTTTATTTCATCTTCTTTATTTATATTAATTTTAGGTTGACCGCCACCACCAATACATCCGCCAACACAATTCATAATTTCAATATAATGATATTTTGAGTTGCCATTTTTTACTTCTTCTAGTACTTTTTTAGCATTACTCATACCATCTATAATAGCTACTTTTAATTCCAAATCTTCTATTTTTATAGTAGCTTCTCTTAAACCATTATATCCTCTCACATTATTGAATGATATATCATTCATTTCTAAATTATTTCCAGTTATTAAATAATATGATGTTCTTAGGGCTGCTTCCATTACTCCACCTGTATTTCCAAATATAACTCCTGCTCCACTTCCTTCTCCTAAAATAGAACCAAATGTATCTTCGTTAATCTCTTCATATTTTATATTTTTTTCATGGATATATTCTTCTAATTCATAAAGTGTTAAAACTAAATCAGTACCACTAATTTCTTCCCTATTAATTTCGTATTTTTTAGCTGTACACGGAGTAATTGCTACTGTAAAGATATCCTTCTGCTCTATGTTTTTAACTTTAGTAAAATAATTTTGAACAACCATTCCCATCATGCCAATAGGACTTTTACATGTAGATATATTGTCTAAAATTTCTGGATAGAACTGTTCTGCATATTTTATCCATGCAGGGCAACAACTGGTAAACATTGGTATTTTTCCATTATTTTTAATTCTTTCTACAAACTCACTTGCTTCTTCCATAATTGTTAAATCTGCTGCAAAAGTAGTGTCTAATACATAGTCAAAACCTAATTGTTTTAAAAAACCTACTAATTTATTTTGCGTAAAACTTCCACTTTCTAAACCAAATATATCTCCAAATGCAACTCTTGTAGATGGAGAAGTATATGCAATCAAAATCTTTCCATCCTTTTTAGCATTTAACAACATATTTAACTCATTTTTAGGAGTTAATGATTTAACAGGACAAACTTGAACACATTGTCCGCAATTAACACATAATTCACTTTCATTCCCAAATTTCATATCTTCTCTCTTTATGCAAATAGTTTCGCACATTCCACAGTTGATACATTTATCATTATCTCTAGTAATCGCTACATTGTTATTACTTATTTTTACTTTATTTAAATTTTCTTCATTGTCATTAACAATTTCTTTTGTTTCTTCAATTAGTTTAAAAAATTTTTTTGGAACTCTACATAATGGACATACCCAATTTTCTGGTAAATCTTCGAAACGAATCTTTTCTTTTTCCTCATCATATATATGTCCACATATTGTGCATTTATATTTTGCCATATAGTGCCCTCCTATTTTACTATATAATATATTTTAATAGTTTTCAGATTTTATTTCAAAATATGCTGTTAAGTTTTCTTCTGTTGATTTTTTGTTCATGTCATTATCCTTTTTTAATTAGGAATAATTTTGTTTTATATTATATTTAATTTTTTTATTTGTCAATATTTTTAATTGAATTATTTATTCCAGTGAAGTTACAGTATACCTATTCTATAATTCATACACACCATTCACTCTTCCATAATTCTATTTTTTTGTGTTTCAAAAATATCCGTCCCTACTGACGCACTAAATATTGCAAAATTGTTTGTGCTAAATTTTCATTTATTCCTTTTATTTTTCTTAGCTCTTCAATTGATGCCTTTGATATTTTTTCAACACTTCCAAATTCTTTTAGCAATAAAGCTTTTTTAGCAGTGCCTATTCCTGGAATTTCATCAAGTTTTGATTTTATCATTGATTCATCTCTTAATTTTCTATGGTACCCTATTGCAGTATCATGAACACTATCTTGAAACATTGTTATTGCATTTAATAAACTTTCAGAAATTTTAAGTTCTTTTCTATCTTCATTCATCAATGCTCTTGTTTGATGTTTATCATTTTTTACCATTCCAAATATTGGTATATTTAAATTCAAATCATACATAGCCTGTTTTGCTGCCCTTATTTGAGTTATTCCTCCATCTACAAATATAACATCTGGCAATCTCCCAAAGCCTTTATCTTCGCCATTTATGGAATGTTTTAATCTTCTATAAATTACTTCATTCATACATTTAGGATCATCTTGATTATTTACTACTGTTTTTATTTTAAATCTTCTTGATAAATTCTTTTTTATAACTCCATTTTCCATTACACACATTCCAGCTACTATAAAATTTCCAGAAATATTTGATATATCATAGCATTCTATTTTTCTAGGATAATTTTCTAATTTTAATACTTCTTTTAGCTCTGTTAAAACATTATATTTATCTTTTTCTTTATTATTTAAAGTTATATATGCATTATTTTCTGCCATATCCACAAGTCTCAATTTTTCTCCTTTTTGTGGAGTTTTTATTTCAAGCTTTCTATTTGCTTGCTGAGTTAATAAAAGTTCTAGTAAATCTTTATCATTAATTTCTTCTTTTATCATTATTTTATTTGGTAATATTGGTTTACCTATGTAATATTGTTTTATAAAGCTAGATATAATTTCTTTTTTGTCTTCGTCTTGTAATCCTTTAAAAAAGTAGTGCTCTCTTCCTATCATTTTACTTTTTCTTATAAAAAATATTTCTATGCATACTTCAAAATCATTTCTTGCTAAACCAATAACATCAATATCATTTTCTCCAATGTTTGAAACTTTTTGTCTTTTAGATACATTTTCAATTGCAGTTATTTTGTCTCTTATATATGCTGCGGTTTCATATTGCATATTTTTGGATGCCTCTTCCATTTCTTTTTTTAACTCATTTATTATTTTATCAGTTTTTCCCTCTAATAAATCAATTATCTCATCAATTTGCTTTTTATATTCTTCTTTTGAAACATATCCCATACATGGAGCCAGGCACTTTTTTATGTGATAATTTAAACATGGTCTATCTTTGTATTTAAAGTTTTTGCATTGCCTTATTTTAAACTTACTTTTTATAAGCTCAATCATTTCTTTTGCACTTCCAGAATTTGCATATGGGCCGAAATATTTCGCTCCATCATTTAATTTTCTTCTTGTTAAATATACATCTGGATAATCTGATTTTACATTTATTTTTATGTATGGATATGTCTTGTCATCCTTTAGTAATACATTAAATTTAGGCATATTTTTCTTTATTAAATTACACTCTAAAATTAAAGCTTCTGCTTCATTTTCTGTTACGATATATTCAAAATGATCTATTAGTGAAACCATATTTTCTATTCTTTTAGTTTTATTATTTTTTCTAAAATATTGCCTTACTCTATTTTTCAGTGATATTGCTTTTCCAACATATATAATTTTATCATCTTTGTCATGCATTATATATACACCTGGTTTTGCAGGTAATTTTTTTAGCTCTTTTTCTATATCAAACATATTATCTCCTTCTAAACTTTTTGTGAACTTTGGGGACGTTCCTTAAAGTTCACTCCAAAAAAACTTTTAATCAAGAATATTATGAAAAATGAACTTTAAGGAACGTCCCCAAAGTTCATTTTTGTTTCCTTGGTATTTTAATATATTCTTCTTTTTTTGAACAACCTAATATTGGGTATAATATTGATGGAAAAAATGCCAAGAAGAAGCAAAATACAGTTCTTTTTTTAAAAGACTCACCTAACCTTATTGCTATTATATATTTATAAATTATAAAACCAACAACTACTATTAAAAGAGCCCATGTTGCATCTCTTCCTATTAATGTTCCAATTATTGGAATTGCAAAATCTAAATATAATAATATACACCAAGGTGACATTTGTAATTCTTTTAGTAATACTACTTGATTGTAAAATGGGATTAATGATTTCCATTCTTTAAGACCAATTTTAGAAAATATTCCCCATAATCCAATTGACCTTGTAAGAAGTAATACAAAACAAATATTTATAATTATTGCATATATAATTGATGAGTATAAAATATATAATAATGCTGAATCTATAGTCATTATACTTTCCTCCTTTGTTTTTTTGTTATATTGATTATACTTATTTTGAGTTTGTATGTCAAATATAAAAAATACTCCTTTTTTTAATATTTTTTCCTTTATAGTTAACATCTAAAACCAAGCTATTTCAAATGGATTATATTATAAAAAATGACTGTAAATTTTAACCTTTTTCCTCGTTTATTTATTTTTTGTATCTTGCTTTTTTATGTATTTCACTTCTATTATTACTTGATACTTTTCCTCTAATTATTCGTTTTTGAATAATAGTTTAAATTTGTCAAGTTAAAATCACATTCATCTACTAATTTGTGGATTATGTTCACTTTCCTTTTGCATACCTTTTGATTGATATCTTGAAAGTTTTGATATGACTGCATTTATTTCACTTGAAGTAATATCTTTAGTAGCTTCAGCAATTCTCTTTGGAGTCATTGGATATTCAAATAATTTTGCTATTTGTTCGTCATATGTAAAATCTTGAATATTATTATGCTCGCTTTTTACATATCCTCCTATATATCCTCCTCTTTGTTTTGATCTTTCTATATCACGCTTTATCAAGAAAATATTTGCAATAGCTTCTTCATTAGTTCCATCTCTTATTATATCATTCTCTGTAAAAATCGTATTCTTCTTTATTTCTCCATCTATTTCTTCATATATATAGTATCTATATACAATTTTTTCATTTACTTTTTTTGCGCCTACTGCTTGTATTAAAAAAGAACTCCCATCATTTCTAGTGTACATTTTTGATACAGCTTTACATTTTTTCTGTATATCTTGTGATTTATATGCTTTCCACACACTTCTTCCATTTTCTTTTTTTTCAATTATATCTCCTATATATGAAGTTCCATTTCTTATTGATTCCTCTATATTAGCTGCAGAAAATACATCGTTTATTGCTTCTGATTGTTCATTAACTTCCTCAATAATTTTAGGATCTAACAATGATTGATACCTAAAAGCATTTTTGCAATCCTTCATACTAATACCGCTATATATTATTTCCATTTGACCTCTACTGTTAGTATAAATATATTTATACAAATACTTTCCATCATCACTTTTTCTACTGTCAACTTGACATAATTTTGATGCATCCACATTACTTCTTTTCATAATAAACGTACTATTAGGAAAAACTTCTTCTCTTCTAAAATATGTTTCAATACTTGATGTTTCTCTTTCATCGAAATAAT
Source organism: Clostridia bacterium (assembly GCA_017937285.1). Lineage (GTDB taxonomy): Bacteria > Bacillota > Clostridia > TANB77 > CAG-508 > CAG-492. The sequence goes on along the minus strand of JAGBDU010000024.1, from coordinate 5,230 downwards.
CCAATTTTAAGTCACTATACGGATCTTTCTCTTTAGGCTTATGTGTTTTTTCAAAATTCTCTAATTTCTCTTGAGTATTGCAAATTGACATATTATTATCCAATATTCCTTTTCGATAATCTCCAATTGCCATTGTAAGATCTAATGGGTAGTTTTTTCCATTTATAGTAATAACGTTCCAAGCATGTCCACATTGTGATTTTAATGTCCCATCTTCATTATAACGGCAAGACATACCTGATACATATTTACAGTCAATGCCTTGCCTATCTAAGAGTTCCTTGTAAATTAGTGAAAATCCTGCACAAACTGCTCTTTTTGATAATAGCCCTCTAAGTGACCTTAATTCTATTGAAGATTTGTCAGTTTGATAGTCTCTGCTTATTTCCCATTCATATTGTATATCTCTTCTTAATTTTTCAAAAATATATAAAGCTTTTTCTAATTGAGAAAATTCTTTACCTTCCATTCCTTTTTCTATAGACTCCATCTTCGATATTATTTCTACTAATTCATCTCTTGTATAAAGTACAGCAGTTATTGGCATATAATGTTGACTTTCTTCAAGCTCAGAAAATTTTATACCACCATTTCTTTTGCTTTCATCTGCCCAATTAAAAGGTCCTATTACTCTTATTTTAATGTTACTGTCAAGTACCTTTAACATTTCACTAGAAAGCTTTCTCGTGTTTCTAATTTCTATATAAGGTTTCTTAGCATTTACATTTATATATCGTTTTCTATAATTTATTTCATTTATTTTTTCTTGAGTAAGTGGTTCCATGGTTCCATACAATAAAGTACCATCTATTTTCATTTATTTTTCCCCCCGTTTTATTTTTTACCTAATATTCTACTTGGTAAAAAATTTTTTCAATTTCTTCCATAATTTTCTAAAAATATTTTCACGATACTCTACCATTTGAAGTTCTTTTTGATTTTCTTTTTGATTTTCTTTTTCCTCTAGTTGAAACTTATTTTTATCTTTAAACAAATTATCAGGATTATATTTTTCCCTTATTTCAGCTTCCTTCACTTTTTCATTTTCTGAATAGTTTTTTATTAGCTCTTGTTTTTCTTCTTCACTTTCACACCAATAATTTAAATTTAGCACTGCTAAAGTAACTAAAGTTTCTCTCTCTAAATTCTGCTCATTCAAATTCTTTTTACTATCAATTTTAGGTTTATAATTCACATCTTTTTGATTTTTAAAAATTTCCCTCAACTTTTTAGGAACCATTTCAACATATTTTGAATCCATTAAATTCAAAATTGCATCAACCTCGGCATATACTCTTCCATTATTTTTCATTTGTTTTTCCTCCATCAAATAAAATGTGTATTATTTATTTACTATTTTTAATAAATAATACTTTCATTAATTTGTATCCTATTCATATATATATATATTAAAACATTAATAAATTTTAAAATCAACACTTTATGTCCTATTTTTAGCACATATTTTTTAATTCTTAATTTGCCCCGTCCCCATTGATAACCCATTGATAACATATTTTTTTAATATTTTAATATATTAATTAAGGGGTTGATTTTTATTATTAATAACATAAAAAAGATTTTTAAATTTCAAATTATTTCTTTTGTTATAGTATGTATTGCTGGTACTTTACTTCATTTTACTTTTAAGTGTTTTGCTGAAAACCGCATTATTGCAGCTTTTAGTAGTGTTAATGAAAGTACATGGGAACATCTAAAATTAGTGTTTTATCCAATGCTTATAATGACTATTATTGGGTATTTTTATTTAGGTACAGCTGTTCAAAATTTTTTATGTGCAAAAACCTTAGGCATCATTTATGCAATTAGCTTTATTGTTATTTTCTTTTACACATATACTGGAATCATCGGAAATAACTTTGCATTTTTAGATATTGGTAGTTTTTTTGTTGCAGTTTTTATTGGAGAATATGTTGCTTTCAAAAAAATGCTCTCTTTTGACGAATGTAAAAAAACTATTCCAATAATTACATTAGTTGTACTTTTATTATGTTTTATTTTATTTACTTATTTTCCACCCAAGATTAATTTGTTTAAAGATCCCATTTATGGTAAATATGGCATTATATCTAAAAATTAATGGCAATACTATTAAATTACGTACTATTTTTAAAAGGCAGATTAAATTCTGCCTTTGGAACTTTATAAATTATAGTGCTCTTTTTTTATTTTTACTTACTTTATAAACACCTCTGTTTCATTTTGATATTGAAACAACATACATTTTAATACATTTCCATAATTTGACCAAAGCTATTAATACTAACTATATTTTTCTCATCATAATCTTTCCCTTCAGGATTATAATATATAGAATCTAAACCAATTTTATTTGGTCCCAAAACATCCTTATCTATCGTATCTCCTATCATAACACACTCTGAAATTGGATATTTTCCACATGCATTTATGTAGCTATTCTTATATGGTTTCATTATAACATCGCCTGTATATACTTCATCAAAATACTCTAAAATACCTGCATTTTTTAATCTTGTTACTTGTGTATATCTAAACCAATTTGTTAATACAACTAAACTTTTATTTTTTGATTTTAGATATTTCAGCATATCTATAGTTTCTTTTAATAATACATCATTGATATCTGCATTTATTTTTACCCAACCATCTATTATTTCGCTAGTAATATTCATTCCCGTTTTTTGTTTATAATAATCGCTAAGCATTTTTTCATCATATTTTGTGTGAGTTGCTTCATATTCCATTAATATTTCAGAATACATTTTTAAAAATTTATCTGCATTTTCACCTAGTGTTTCTTTAAAATAGTTAATTTCTTTTGTAAAATCTCCATGTAATAACGTACCATCTAAATCAAATATAAATCTTTGTTTCATTATGTCCTCCATTTTTTGCTTAAAATTTTATGGTGACAAAAAATTTAACTATGTCCCAAAATTTAAATTTTTATTACCATACTTTTTATAGAATTTGCTCTTTGTATTTTTGTTCTAATCTTTTTAGTATACATTCCACTTCTACTAATCTTTTGTTTAAATCTTCCATATTCTCTCCTATAAAAATTAATAAAATTTTTCAATAACACTATTTTTGTATAATCCAATTCTTTATTTTACTTATTATCTTTTTATACCATTTATTTTCACTATATTTTAAAAGTGCTCGCTGTTCTTCGTTATTTTCTGCTGTGCACTTATTATGTTTAAATAAGTAATTTACATTATACTTTACATTTAACTCTTTTTGGTATTTTTTTTCGTTATCGTTAAGTTTAGCTAAAATTCTTTGCTTTTGTTCCTTATTTTCACAAATATAATTTATATATATCATACCAATTAGAGCTTTTGTTTCGTCTTTAAGATTTAGCTCTTTTAATGGTTTATTGTAGTCGAATTTGCAAACATAATCTTTGCTGGCATTAACTTTAAAATAATCTATTAATTTTATTGGAATTTTTGCAATTTCCTGTTCATCTATTCCTTTTAAATAATATAATAGCTCTGCCATTGCATCACAATATTTTTTATTGTTCATATTTTACCTCTTTTGTATAATTACTCTATCTCTAAATTTTCTGTTTCTATTCCTTTGTTTGTATCTTTTTCTAGATCAAATTTTATATTTTGAATAGCTTGATTTATCGCCTCTAAACTGTAAGATATGTCTGTTGCACTTTCTACAGCTTCTTGATAATCATCCTGTATACTTCTTTTACATATAAAGGTCTCATCTTTAGGTTTAATTCCTTGTTGACTTTTAGATATCATTGATTCTTGTCGTTTTTTTATTGATTTTTGCATTGATATAATATCTTCCTTAGAATAAATTGGTTCATAACTTTTTATGTCTTTTATTAAGTATTCTTCATAATTTTTATTATTTACCTCATCGCAAAATTTAGTTATTTCCTCCGAATCTCCTAACTTTAGTATAGCAGAATTTAATTTATAAAAATCTAAACATTTTACATATTGTAACATTTTTTCCATTCCTTGATTTTTCATTATTTTGTATGCTTCTAAATCCAAATCTAAATAAGAAATAGTTTGTCCTTCCGATGTTTTACCTACTATTCCAATATCTTCAGCATAGTGTATAATTCTCTTTTTAGTCCACACATCTTCAATATCTTTCTTTTTTACATATTTATCTAGTCCATATTGTGCTAATTTTCCGTCTTCTTCTAATTTATCTAATATAATTCGCTCCATAGAAACTGCAAAAGATTCCCCTGGATCATAGTTTATATCTGTAATTCCTTGCATATTTTTTTTCATTGAACTTATCCCTAAATCTAAATATGAAGGATTTTGTGATTTTACAAGATGTTCAAATGCATGTGCCATTTCATGACTTACAAAATTAATATCCGAAATAAATTTTGACAATCCAATTTTATCTCTCATCATTTTTATATCTTCAGTAGAACTTTGATTTAACACTTCCGGCTCATACAAATGAATTAATAATACATCTGGTTGTTGTGGTGCTCTCGTCCCCATAATATCCGCCTTAATATTATCTCTTATATAATCACGGTAACTTATACGCTCATATTCAGGTTTGGTAACTGCTTTATAATCAATTTTCATATTATTTAACATTTTCATTATATCTTTACTACTTGTGGTTGCAACTTTACTCATATCTATATTTAGTGATTGCGAAATAAGTTCAGGAGCAACCTCTTTATATAAGCTTATTACAATATCCAAAACATCTTGAATATATTCTTGCATACATTCAGTTGACTTTTCTTGTTGTAAATTTCTTGGATTTGATTCAAATAAATTATCACTAATTACTTCTTTCATCCAATTCCTCCTATAACTAGTATTTTAACAATTTACTTATTCTTATATTTTAATTATATCATTATAGCATTTTTATTTCAATCAAACCTGTTTATGTAAATCAAGATTCTATTTAACTTATAAATTAAAATTTCTTCATTCTCTCCATTGAAATAAATTTAATTTTATTATAGTATATACGCATATTAAAGGTATACAATTAAAAAATAAAAAAAGGAGGTCACTTTTTAAGCGCCAGAGCAATATTATATATTGTTGACGAGGTTAGAGTTTATCGAACTTTTCGGCGGATGCTCTATGGCAGGTGCTAGTCATTAAAATATTTACAAAAATTAATAGTAATGAAGTTGGGGACGGGGCAAAAAATTAAAGTTGTCATAATTTTACAAAATTATGACAACTTTAATTTTTTG
>JAGBDU010000023.1 GCA_017937285.1 Clostridia bacterium | reverse complement strand
TGGAATAGCAATAGAACTTCTTAGGTATACAGGATATGGAGGAGCCCTTGTGTGACCATGGGAGTGCCATAACTGTATACTTAGAAGTTCTTTGCTATGTAAGGAATCCTTCATCACTAAATAATTTTTTATATTTATATTCCTTTGAACGGCTTATTTTAAGGCACCTAAACTGTAACTTTGCTATGTGTTACTATTCACTGATAAAAGTGAGCTGTTTCAAAGGGATTATATTATAAAAAAAAAAGAAAGTCCTAGTATGAAATTCATACTAGGTGGTTATGCAACCAAAATAAAATAAAATCAAAAAAGATCTATTTAAAAAAATCGGATGTGAATGCCAACCTCGGTTGACATCAATATTATTATACTATCCTTTTTGTCTTTTGTCAACTTTTTATGTATTTTGTTGAAATTTCCCCTCATCTCTCGTAGCAATTTTTTCAAATTATTTTTTCTCAACAACTTCCCCTTGTTTTTTATAAATGCTATTTTCTGCAATAACTCCCCTTACAGATGATAATGGATATATATTTGTATTTTTTCCAATAACACTTCCAGGATTTAATATTGAGCCACATCCAATTTCAACGTTATCTCCTAACATAGCACCAAACTTTTTTAATCCTGTTTCAATTTTATTTTCTCCATTTTTTACAATAACTAATTTTTTATCTGATTTAACATTTGATGTAATAGATCCTGCTCCCATATGAGATTTATATCCTAAAATAGAATCTCCTACATAATTATAATGTGGTACTTGAACATTATTAAATAAAATAACATTTTTTAGCTCTGTAGAATTTCCAACAACTGCTTTTTCTCCAACAATAGCATTTCCTCTTATAAATGCACAATGTCTTACTTCTGCTTCTTTTCCTATTATTGCTGGACCATTAATATATGCTGTTGGTGCAACTTTAGCACTTTTGGCAATCCATACATTTTCGCTAACTTTATCATATTCTTCATCACTTAAAGTTTCACCTAATTTTATTATAAAATCTTTAATTTTAGGTAATACTTCCCATGGATATGTACATCCTTCAAAAATTTCTTTTGCAATCGTTTCATTTAAATTATATAAATTATTAATTTTACATTCTTCCATAATCTTTATCTCCTTATTAATCAAATTAAATATAATTTAATATATTTACTTTTTTTAGTCAATATGTTTTTTATTATGAATTTAAGAAGCTCTTATTTTGAGTTACAATTCACAGTCATTTTTTTAGAGTAGTGGAAAAGGAATTATATTATAAAAAATGCAATGACGCGCAGTTTGGGAGGCATAGAACCTCACTGCCAGCCATCATTTTAAAGCACATACTTATTTATGTATTAAAACTTTAGCCTGCCGACCAGTAAGGAATGGAATTTTTTATAATATAATCCCTTTGGAACGGCTTATTTTAAGGCACTGAACTGTAACATTCATCCTTAAATTTCACGCAATCTTTTTAATTTAATATTTACAAATTAATATTATTAATATAAAATAACCTTAGAATAAATTTAATTAAAAAGGTGAAACTATGTATAATTTTATTTCAAAATCAGAAAAAGACACAATAAATTTTGCAAAAGAATTAGCTTCAAAACTGCAAAAAGGTGATATTATTGTTTTAACAGGAGAATTAGGATCTGGTAAAACAAAATTTACCCAAGGTTTTTTAGAATATTTTGGGCTTGAAAACGAAATATCTAGTCCAACCTTCACAATTGTAAATGAATACAATGCACCAAACAACTTAAATATATATCATTTTGATGTTTACAGATTATCCGACATAGACGAATTTTATGCAATTGGTGGAGAAGAATATTTTGAAAATGGAATATGTATTATCGAATGGGGTGAAATAATAAATGAAGCCTTACCAAAAGATTACATTCACATAACTTTTGAAAAAAGCGATGATGATGAAAATTATAGAAATTTAAAAATAGAAACTTTTGGTAGCAAATATACAAATTTATTTTAATATATATTCACATATTTACTTTAGACATCGCACAATTTTATATTATTAATAAAAATGTGAAAAAGCACATATTTAATTTTATCAAGCATGATATGTAAATTATAATTATATCTCAAAAAAGCTTTAATTAATAGTTACAATTCACTGATAAAAGTAAGCCGTTCCAAATGGATTATATTATAAAAAATTCCATTCCTTACTGGTCGGCAGGCTAAAGTTTTAATACGTGAATAAGTATGTGCTTTAAAATATTGGCTGGCAATGAGGTTCTATGGCTCCCAAACGAGCTAAGTCATTACATTTTTTATAATATAATCCCTTTTCCACTACTCTAAAAAATGACCGTGAATTGTAACAATTAATAAAGTAATAAAAAAAAAAGCTACATTGAAAGGAGGAAAAAATGAAAATCTTATCAATCGACACATCTTCCAAAATCTGCTCAGTATCTATTTTAGAAGATTGTAGTGTACTACTAGAAAAGCACACAGATGATGAAAAAACTCATTCACAAAATCTAATGCCACTAATAGATGAAATTTTTAAAGAAACCAATTTAACATTAGATAATATTGACTTACTTGCCTGCTCACAAGGTCCTGGTTCCTTTACTGGAATTAGAATTGGAATTGCAACAATAAAAGCTTTTGCAGATGCAAAAAATATTCCAGTAGTAGGAGTTACATCTTTAGAAAGTTTAGCTTACAACATTTCAGAGCCAGGTTTAATTGTAAGTTTAATAGATGCAAAAAACGACAATGTTTACTATTCACTTTTTAGCAATAATGGTACTACTTATTCACAAATTGGCGAATTTAAATCTGATTCTATTCAAAACATCTTAGATGATTTATCTATATATGATGATAAATTAATATTTGTTGGCGACGGAGCAGTAAATCATCATGATAAAATTGCAAATTTAATTAAAAATTCAGTTTTTGCACATAATATACAAAATCAGCAAACAAGTATCAGTATTGGAAAATCTGCATATAATAAATTTAAAAATGGCATTTATGGTGATTCAAACTCACTATCCCCTATTTACTTAAAAAAATCTCAAGCCGAAAGAAATCTTGTTGGAGAAAAATAGTGCAAAAATATTTTTAATAAACTTTATAATACGTACATCTATTAAATGGAGGTAATAATGAAAAATACAGTAACTATTCCTGAAGAAAACCCTACATCACAAATAAAAGTTTCTAACATTACAATATCACCCATGACACAAGAAGATTTATTATATTTTGAACAAAATCTGATTACTGAATTTGATGATTTTTGGAATTACTCAACTTTAAAGCAAGAATTTCTTGGCGAAAATACTACATACATTGTTGCCAAACAAGGTAATAACATAATAGGTTTTGCTGGTATCCTTACAATAATTGATGAAGCAAATATCATGAACATAGTTACAAAAAAAGATAAAAGAAATTTAAAAGTGGGCTCTTTACTTTTAGAAAATTTAATAAAAATTTCTAAACAAAAAAATTTAAAATCTATAACTTTAGAAGTAAATGAGCATAATATACCTGCTATAAAACTATATGAAAAATTTAATTTTAATAAAATTGGTATTAGAAAAAAATATTATAATAATACCGATTCAGCTATAATTATGACATTATACATATAATAGCTTTAATTTTAAGGAGGAACAAATGAAAAATAAAAATGAATTAAATTACAAAAGTTTAAAAATTAATTGTGACCCAAGTATTTTTAAATTTAAAACAACTGAAGAATTGGAAAATATAGAAACCGGAATTGGACAAGATAGAGGAATTAAAGCTCTTGAATTTGGTCTTAATGTTGATATAAAAGGATATAACCTTTACTTAGAAGGCCCTGCTGGTGTTGGAAAAACAATGTATACAAAACATTATTTAGATAAAATATCTAAAAAGAAAAAAACTCCATGTGACTGGTGCTATATTTATAATTTTGATAACCCTAATGAGCCAATTGCCTTACCTTTACATGCTGGACAAGGTAAAGAATTTAAAGAATATATGGATTCTTTTATAAAAGATATAAAAAATGATTTAAAAAATACATTTAATAACGAAGATTTTGAAAAAGAAAAAGCTTTAATTTCGCAAACATATGAAGCTAAAAGAACTGCTTTAATGGAAAAATTAAATAAAAAATCTGAAAAATATGGTTTTCAAGTAAAATCTGCTCAAAATGGAATTTATATGATGCCAATTATAAATGGTAAAGCTATTGAACAAGAAGAATTTGATAAATTAGATGACCAAACAAAGCAAAATTTTGAAGATAATTCAAGTATTGTTCAAGAGCAAATTTTACAAGTTATAAGCGAAATAAAAAATATTGAAAAAGAAACTCAAAAAAAATTATCAGAATGGCAATCTAATGTTGCTTTATTAACAATCAATGCACATATCAATTATATTAGATCTAAATTTAAAAGAAATAAAAAAATAAGTACATTTTTAGAAAATATCAAAAAAGATATATTAAAAAATATCGATTATTTTTTAGTAGAGCCACAAAACGAAAATCAACAAATCCCAGGACCACGACCTGAACCACCTAAACCTTGGGAACATTATAGAGTTAATCTTTTTATTGATAATAGCAACCAAGAAGGTGCACCAGTAATTATGGATTCGAATTACTCTTATCATAATATTTTTGGAAAACTTGAATATGAAAATTATTATGGATCTTTAAAAACTGACTATACCATGTTAAAACCTGGTTTACTACATCAAGCAAATGGTGGATATATAATTTTTCAAGCACATGATTTAATAGAAAATGGAATTTGTTATGAAGCTTTAAAAAAGGCTTTACGCCAAAAACAATTATTAATAGAAAATACAGCTGATCCTCGCTCACCTATGGTTATGGTTTCTTTAAAACCTGAACCTATTCCATTAGATTTAAAAGTTATTATTGTTGGTGATGAGCAAATATATCAAACTTTACTTGCTGTTGATTATGATTTTAGAAAATTATTTAAAATAAAAGTTGAATTTGAAGATAGCTCTGATAATACTGCTGAAAATATGAATAAACTTGCAAAATTTATTCATGGATTTTGTAAGCAAGAAGAATTGCCACATTTAGACCCTGGTGCAGTAGCTAAAATTATGGAATATTCTTCTAGACTTGCAGATAGTCAGGATAAACTTTCAACTAGATTTAACGATTTAGCACAAATAATTGGTGAAGCTGCTACTTGGGCTAAAATGAATAAAGCTAAAGTTGTAACAGCAGAGTTTGTAGATATGGCTTTATTAGAAAGAGCTAATAGAATTAAAAAATACGATTCTATGTATACAGAAATGATTAAAGAAAATACTCTTTTAATTGATACATCTGGAGCTAAAGTTGGACAAATTAATGGTTTGACAGTTATGAACATTGGTGATTATTCTTTTGGAAAACCTGTAAAAATTACTGCAAATACTTATACAGGAAAAAGTGGAGTAATTAATATAGAAAGAGAAGTAGATTTATCAGGCTCAACTCATTCTAAAGGTGTATATATTTTAAGTGGATACCTTGGAGAAAAATTTGCACAAGATATTCCCCTATCTCTTACTGCTAGTATTTGTTTTGAACAGTTATATAATGGTGTTGATGGAGATAGTGCTTCTAGTACAGAATTATATGCTATTTTATCTAGCTTATCTGGAGTTCCTATAAATCAATCATTTGCAGTTACTGGATCTGTAAATCAAAAAGGTGAAATTCAACCTATTGGTGGTGTAAATGAAAAAATTGAAGGTTTCTTCCAAATTTGTAAAATGCGTGGATTAGATGGAAGCCATTCTGTTATGATTCCAATACAAAATAAAAAGAATTTGAATTTATCTAACGAAGTTGTTGAAGCTGTAAAAAACGGTAAATTCCATATTTATGCTATTAGCAACATTGACGAAGGTATAGAATTGCTAACTGGCGTACCTGCTGGAAAAAAAGATTCTAATGGAAAATTCCCTGCTGGAACTATAAATTATTTGGCTTATGAAAAATTAAAAAGATATGCTGATATAAAAGTTGCAGATTAAACCTCAAATTGGGGACGGGGCAAAAAATTAAAGTTACCATAAAAAATTATGGTAACTTTAATTTTTTGCC
>JAGBDU010000078.1 GCA_017937285.1 Clostridia bacterium | reverse complement strand
CGTGGCTTTTCGACTTTGGAGAAAAGAGCACAGAAAGGGGCACCCGGAATTGAGCTTAGAATTTCTTAAACTATGGAATGAGCCAGTAATATTTGAAAAAATAATATATACTAACCCTTCGGACGGCTAATTTAGAGCACACAATATAAACTAGCACTATATAGTCGGTTAATTTAAAAGCACATTTCTAAACATTAAAACCAGCCCCACAAACTCTAATTTTTGTGTTGAAAATCTCCGTCCCCAATTCTCCGTCCCCAACTTAACAAACTCCAATTTATAAATAAATTTATTAAATCAACGTTTTGATGCACACCTGTAAGACTGTCCCAAATTCTCAAAAATGGGAAAATAGAACCGTCCCCTTTTCCCATTTTTCCCATTGAATTTCACAATATTTTGTGTTAATATTTTATAAAAACTTTTGAAAGGATTGTTTATTATGGAGAATAATTTATTAGCTAGAGTTCACTCTTTTGAAACTTTTGGTGCTGTTGATGGTCCTGGTATTCGTTACATTATATTTTTACAAGGCTGTCATTTACAATGCAAGTATTGTCAAAATAGAGATACTTGGAATGCTAACCTTGGCGATTTATATAGTATCCCACAACTTATGGATAAAATATTGAAATATAAGAACTATTTTATAGCTTCTGGTGGTGGTGTTACTGTAAGTGGTGGAGAACCTTTGCTCCAAGCAAATTTTGTTATTGAACTATTTAAAGAGCTTAAAAAACATAATATTTCAACTGCATTAGATACTTCTGGAATGTTTAAATTAACAGACAAAATAAAGCAACTAATTGATTTAACAGATTTATTCTTATTAGATATTAAAAGTATTAATGACGAAATTTGTAAAGATCTTACAGGTCTTTCTAATAAATTAGAATTAGAATTTGCAAAATATTTATCTGACAATAATAAAGAAATTTGGATTAGACAAGTTTTAGTACCTGGAATAACAGATAAAGAAGAAGATTTATATAAATTGAAAGATTTTATAAAAAGTTTAAGCACTGTAAAAAAAGTAGACATTTTACCATATCATGATCTTGGTAAATTTAAGTGGACAGATTTAGGATTACAATACCCATTAGAAAATGTACGTACTGCTACCAATGAAGATGTAAAAAGAGCTAAAGAGATTTTAGAAATATAATATAAAAAACTGAAATTCATATAATTTGAATTTCAGTTTTTTTACATTAGTCTTGAGTATATGGTAACATTGCTATTTGTCTGCATCTCTTTACTTCTAGAGTTATATCTCTTTGATGTTTAGCACATGCTCCAGTTGCTCTTCTTGGTAATATTTTACCTCTTTCATTTATAAATTTTTTTAATTGATCTGGATTTTTATAATCTAATACAAGATTTTTGTCTTTACATAAAGGACAAACTTTTTTTCTTTTCTTGAATTTAGGATTGAAATCATCATCATTATTATTTCTATTATTTCTTCTATTATTTTTCTTGTCAGCCATTTTATTTTTCCCCCCTAACTATTTAAAATGGTAGGTCATCACCTGAAAATGTTTCAAAATCTGAATTTTCACTTGCTCCAGCATTTGATGTTGGCATTGCACCAAAAGTAGAATCGAAATTGTTTCCACCCATATCTCCATCTCTTTTGCTATCTGCAAAATATGCTTCTTCTGCGATAACTTCTGTTACATAGTGTTTTTGACCTTGTTCATCATCCCAAGTTCTTGTTTGTAATCTTCCGATTATTCCAACTTGTTGACCTTTTTTAAAATATTTACTACAAAATTCACCTAATTTGCTCCAGGCAACTATATTAAAGAAATCTGCTTGTCTTTCTTCTCCTGGACGAGCAAATCTTCTGTTTACTGCTAATGAAAATGAAGCAACTAATGTATTATTAGTTTGTGTGTATCTTACTTCTGGGTCTCTTGTTAATCTTCCCATTAATATTACTTTATTCATATTCTCACCATTCCTTTAGTATTTCTAAAGGCCTTTTTATTAATCTTTTTTTATTGTCATGAATTTTATAATTTCATCTGTTATTCTGTAGTTTCTTTCAAGCTCTGTGATTAAGTCTGGATTAGCTTCGAAATTAAATATTGCATAATATCCTTCTGCGAATTTTTTTACTTCGTACGCTAATTTTCTTTTTCCTAATTCGTCAACGCTTTCTACTTTACCGTCAGTATTAATTAAATCTGTAAATTTTGAAATTAATGCTTTAATTCCTTCTTCTTCTACAGTTGGATTAATAATGACAACACTTTCGTATTTATTCATTATTCTGTTCACCTCCTTATGGATATAAAACCTACATTTTTATGTAAGTAAGGAAATATAGCTAATGCTATTTTCTCAATGTTGCTATTTTACCACATTTTTTTCATTAAATCAATACTATTTTCTTATTATTTCTTGACATTTTTCTACAAAATATTATAATGATTTTATAAGCTTATTAATAAATTTTATATAATATATTTTTGTTTTTGTTAATGTTTTTCTACAATTAGCTGTTCCAAATATATTATAGCTATTAATTATTATTAAGCAACAATACTTCGTTTACATATTAATCATATATTATTTTTGAAAGGGGAATTTTTATGTTTAAAGAATTTAAAAAATTTATTATGAGAGGTAATGTTCTTGATATGGCAGTAGGTATTATTATAGGTAATGCCTTTAAAGAAATTGTTGACTCTTTAGTTAATAATATAATAATGCCAGCTATTTCTTGTGTAGTTGGTAAAGTTGATATATCAGGCTTATCTGCAACTTTTGGAGAAATTCATATTTCTTATGGACAATTTTTAAATGCCATATTAAATTTCTTAATTATTGCTTTTTCACTATTTATGGCTATTAAGGTTGTTAACAAAATTAATGAAATTAATAAATCAGCAATGTCAAAACTTAGTAAAAAAGGTGAAGAAAAAGTTGCTCCAACTACAAAAAAATGTCCTTATTGTTTATCTGAAATTGATATTCACGCAACAAGATGTCCACATTGTACATCAATTTTAGAAGAAGCTGAAGCAGAAAACACAACAAAAACAAATGCTAATGAATAATACTATAATGTTATATTCTATTTAATAAAAAAGTTTGTAAAATTAATTATTACTATAATTTTAAACTTACAAAAAAGCCAAGAACTGTAATTACCACAAGTTCTTGGCTTTTTTTAATTTTCTCCAGCAATAATAAACAAAATAGTTAGTATTATAATACATATTAATTTGGTAATTAAAATACATCTCCGTTGTTTACTGCTATACATAAAATCAAACATACTAAAACACCTCTTGAGAATAAAAAATTTTTTTATCATATTTTATTTATATTCAAATTACAGCGAATTTATTCCACGAAAATTAAAATATCTATTTATTTTTTTCCACATTTATAGTATAATTGTGGAAATTTATATGTTTATTTCAATTTGAAAGGACGATGTTTATGGAATATAATTTTAAAGAAATTGAAAAAAAATGGCAAGAATATTGGGACACAAACGAAACTTTTAAAACAAATTTATGGGATTTTTCTAAACCAAAATATTATGCATTAGATATGTTCCCTTACCCTTCTGGACAAGGATTACATGTTGGTCATCCAGAAGGATACACAGCAACAGATATTTTATCAAGAATGAAAAGAATGCAAGGATATAATGTTTTACATCCAATGGGTTGGGATGCTTTTGGGCTTCCTGCAGAACAATACGCTATAAAAACTGGAAATCATCCTGATGGATTCACAAAACAAAATATTGAAACTTTTAAAAGGCAATTAAAAATGCTTGGTCTTTCTTTTGATTGGGATAAAGAAATTTCTACTTGTGATCCTAACTATTATAAATGGACACAATGGATTTTTAAACAATTATATAATGATGGTTTAGCTAAATTAGTAGATATGCCTGTTAACTGGTGTGAAGAGCTTGGTACAGTTTTGGCCAACGATGAAGTAATTGATGGAAAAAGCGAACGTGGTGGATTCCCTGTTGTTAGAAAAAATATGAAACAATGGGTACTAGATATTCCAGCTTATGCTGAAACACTACTTAAAAATCTTGATGAATTAGATTGGCCAGAATCAACAAAAGAAATTCAAAGAAATTGGATTGGAAAATCAGTTGGTGCACATGTTAATTTTAAAGTTGCAGGTTATGACGATTTAAGTTTTACAGTTTTTACTACAAGATGTGATACACTATTTGGTGCCACATACTGTGTTTTAGCACCTGAAAGTGAACTTGTAAAAAAGATTACAACAAAAGAGCAAAAAACTGCTGTTGAAGAATATATTAAAATTTGTAGCTCTAAATCAGATTTAGAAAGAACTGAATTAAATAAAGATAAAACTGGTGTATTTACAGGTGCCTATGCTATTAACCCTGTAAATGGAAAACATATTCCAATTTGGATTTCTGATTATGTTTTATCATCTTATGGAACTGGTGCTATTATGGCTGTTCCTGCACATGATCAAAGAGACTATGAATTTGCAAAGAAATTTGAATTACCTATTATACAAGTTATTACTCCTTCTACTTCTGATGCCACAATCAACCCAGATTGTGCATATACAGACACAAATTCTGGTATTCTTATTAATTCTGGATTTTTAAATGGCTTATCTGTTGCAGATGCCAAAGATAAAATGATAAAATGGCTTGAAGAAAATAAAGTTGGATGTAAAAAAGTAAATTATAAACTTCGTGAATGGATTTTTGCACGTCAACGTTATTGGGGTGAACCAATACCAATTGTTCATATGGATGATGGAGATATGGTCGCTTTAACAGACGAAGAATTACCACTTATTTTACCTGAACTTAAAGACTATAAACCTTCAAAATCAGGTAGTTCACCTTTGGAAAAAGCTGATGATTGGGTAAATGTAACAATCGATGGCAAACATGGAAAAAGAGAAACTAGCACAATGCCTGGATCTGCTGGATCTAGTTGGTACTTTTTACGTTATATTGATCCAAAAAACAATGATGAATTTGCAAATAAAAAATTATTAGAATATTGGCTACCTGTAGATTTATATATGGGAGGTCCAGAGCACGCAGTTGGTCACCTACTTTATTCAAGATTTTGGAATAACTACTTATATAACAAAGGTCTAGTTCCTGTAAAAGAACCTTTTGCTAAACTTCGTCATCAAGGAATGATACTTGGTTCAAATGGCGAAAAAATGAGTAAATCAAAAGGAAATGTAGTTAATCCAGATGATATGGTAAAAGCATACGGCGCCGATAGCTTAAGAGTTTATGAAATGTTTATGGGACCAATTGATGCAGCAAAACCTTGGGATCCAAAAGGAATTGATGGTTCAAAAAAATTCTTAGATAGAGTGTGGAGATTATTTATAGAATCTGATAAAATAAAAGACGAAGCAAATAGTAACCTTGAAAAAGTATACAATATTACTGTAAAAAAAGTAACAAACGATTATGAATCAATGAACTTTAATACTGCAATAAGCCAATTAATGATTTTTGTAAATGCTGTATATAAAGAAAATATATTCCCTAAAGAATATGCTGAAGGATTTTTAAAATTATTAAATCCTGTAGCTCCTCACATTACTGAAGAATTATGGAATATATCACTTGGTAATACAGAATCAATTGCATATTCAAAATGGCCTACATATGATGATTCAAAAACTATTGATGACGAAATAAAAATCCCTGTTCAGATAAATGGAAAATTAAAAACTACAATTACAGTTCCTTTAAATTCTGAAGAAGATTTTGTAAAATCAAAAGTTCACGAAAATGAAACTATAAAATCTGCAATAAATTCAAAAAATATAATAAAAGAAATTTATGTAAAAAATAAAATTTATAATATTGTTATTAAATAAAAATAATATCAAAAATGCCCTCAAAAAGTATTTAACTTTTTAGGGGCATTTATTGTTATCAATTTTTTATTATAATTTAGTTACAGTTCAGTGCTTTAAAATAAGCCATTTAAGCCGTTCCAAAGGAATTATATTATAAAAAATTCCTTTTACCCAACTCTATATTTTTATTGAATTATAACATAATTTATATTCTTATATTTTATTGTATTATACTTAATTCGTTTCTGCAGAATCATCTTCTGTTTCAGTTGGTGTTTTATCTGGTTTTTGTGTAGTTGAATCGTTTTTTTCAGTATTATTATTTGCCACTTCGTTTTTTACTTCATTTGTAACTACATTGTTACTTGCTACATTGTTATTTGCTATATTATTATTTGCTATGTTATTTTTTGTACCATTTGTTTTATTATTATTTACATTATTTTGAGTGTTATTTTGAGTGTTATTTTTTGTAGTATTTTTATTTTCATTTACAATATTTTGCGATTTCACAGTATTTTTCTTTGTATTATTTGTAACTTGATTTTTACTGCTATTTGTAGTATTTTTAGTAGTTGAAGTGTTATTAGTAGTATTATTATTTTTTTTCTTAGTTGTTGTATTTACACTTGTTTGATTTTGTTTTACAGATTTGCTTTTTTCATGCTCTGTTAATCCTAATCTTTCAATATATCCATTTATCAATTCTTTAGTTTTTGCCGAATCTGCTTTATAAAACCAAAGTTCATTTATTTTTTGAGGAGTTCCTGGTAATTGTTCCATACTTAAATTTTCTACATTAAAATCTACTACATACGGTACATATCCTAATATCTTTGCTAATGTTATATCTGTTTCCAAATTTTTAAAAACAGCTGTTGCAATTTCTTTAATTTTATCTACATTATTCCAACTAATAATTTGTGATGCTGCTGATTTTAAGAATTCTCTTTGAGTTCTCATTCTTCCTTCATCATTATCACCATATTCACTACTATATGTTGTACCATTATTGTTATGTCTAAATCTAACTAACTGCTCTGCCTGATCACCATTTAACCTCTGTTTTCCAGCTTTTAAATGTATATGTAAATCTTGTGTAGGATCATCATAATCCATATTTATAGGTACATCAAATTCTACTCCATCAATTGCATCAACAATTTCAACTAAAGCACTTGTTTTTACAGTTATATAATAATCTATTTTTATTCCAGTAAGTTTTTCTACTGCCTCTACTGTTTTTTGTGGACTTTTTTGATATAATGCATTAATTTTATCAAAACCACCTGCCGAAGCTTCATTTGAGCCTATAAAAGTATCTCTTGGAATAGAAAGTACAAATGCTTGATTTGTTTTTGGATTATATCCAGCAAGCATAATTGTATCAGTTAATTCTACAGATATATCTTCACTAACTCCCATTACTAACACAAATATTGGATCTTGTTCACCTACTACATCTTTTACCATATTCATTAAAGCACCCTTTATACTTCCTCCTGATTTGTACAAATAAGTTCCAAATATAGTACCAATAATTATTATAATTACTAATAATACTAAAAGTACAATTTTTAATGCTTTTTTATTTTTATTTTTTACTTTTTTATTTTGTTTAATTTTATTTGATTTTTTATTCGGCTTATTGCTAGCAATTTCATGCTTAGCTCTTTTACCTTCTGAATTTATATTCTCTCTTTTACCCATTTCTTCCTCAACTTAACTTTTCTAAAATTTTTTTTGCAGCTTCTCTACCGCTTTTTGCAGCCCAAGCAACTGTTGCTTTAGTTCCTACTAAATCTCCTCCAGCAAAAACATTTTCTTTAGATGTTTCGTAATTTTCATTTACTTCTATATATCCTTTTTTATTTACATTTAAGTTTAAAGTATCAATTATTTCTTTTTCTACAGTTGAACCAATAGCCATTACTACATAGTCTGCATTTATCTTATAATTACTTCCTTCTATATTTACTGGACTTAATCTTGTATCTCCTTCTTTTTGTATAAGTTCTGTTTTTATACATTCTATTCCTTTTACTTGATCATTTCCTAATATTTTCAAAATATTATTTTGGAATAAGAAATCTATATTTTCGTTTTTAGCATCTTCAATTTCTTTTTTTTCTGCAGGCATTTGCTCTTTGGCTCTTCTGTATACAACTTTTACACTTTTTGCTCCTAATTTTTTAATTGTTCTTGCACAATCCATTGCAACATTTCCACCACCAGAAACTATGACTGTTTTACCTGTATAATCTGGGTGATTTGCTTTTTCTAATAATTCGTTTCCTCCATATACACCCTCTAATTCTTCTCCTGGTATTCCCATTTTCCATGATATATTTGCTCCGATTGCTATAAAAATTGCATCAAATTTTTGTGTTAAATCTTCTAATTTTATATTTTTTCCAATTTCTTTGTTATATTCAACCTGTATTCCTAAATCTAAAATCTTGTTTATATTTTTATCTAATATGTCTTTTGGTAATCTGAATTCTGGAATACCATGTCTTAAAATTCCGCCTAATTTATTGTACTTTTCAAATATTGTAACCTGCACTCCACTTCTTGCTAAAAACGCTGCACATGTTAAGCCTGCTGGTCCACTTCCTATAATTGCTACTTTTTTGTTAGTATTTATTTTTGCAGTTTCACTCATTTTGTAATTTTGCTCTATTGCTTTATCTCCTATAAATGCTTCTATATCTCCTATGCTTACTGGGGTGCTTTTTATTCCTCTTATACAACTTCCTTCGCATTGGCTCATGTGTGGACAAATTCTTCCACATACAGATTGTAGTACACTAGTTTGTGTTGCTATTTTATATGCTTCTTCATAATTATTTTCTTTTACATATTTTATAAATTCTGTAATATCATTTTCTAAAGGACAGCCTTTTTTACAAGGCTTTACTTTACAACTTAAGCAATAATCTGCTTTTTCTTTTATATTTTCCATTTTTATAAAATCCTCATTTCATTATGTATTGCTTAAATTTTACTATTGAACAAATTCAATGTCAATAAAAAAGTTGTTTTAATATATTTTTTTCACATATTTTTCACAATAGACACTGAAATAAAAGTTGCTTAAACCACAAAACCATTTTGAATACAGTTATTCAAAATGGTTTTGTGGTCTTTTTAAATTCATTTCTTCATTTTTTCGTCTATTACATCATTGTTTTCTACATATAAAAGATAATGTAATCCTGCAATTGTTGTGCTTGCAGTAATTATTTCGTTTTTATCTATCATCTCTTTAAATAATTTCAATGGTATTTCTAATACTTCTAATTCTTCATCTTCATCTAGATTTTGTTTAGTTTTTTCTAAATCTTTGGCTAAATATATTGAAATTTTTTCGTCAGTATATCCACATGACGTAAAAACTTCTCTTAAAAACTTTATATCATGAGCTTTAAAGCCTGTTTCTTCTTCAAGCTCTCTTATTGCGGCTTTTTCTGGATTTTCGCCTTTTTCTAATTTTCCTGCTGGCAAGCCTAATATTATTTTTCCAATTGCACTTCTTGCTTCTCTTACCATTAGCACTTTGTTATCATCTGTTATTGCTAGAATTATAACTGCATTACCGGCTTTAACATGTTCCCTGTAAATTTGTTTATTTCCATTATCATAAATTACCTCTTCTACAGTTACCCTTTTCCCCTTATATGCTTCTTTTTTGTTTATTATTGCATAATTGATATCTTCAAAATAACTCAATTTTATTCCCTCTTTTCAAATTTTATTTAACTCATTTTTAGTGATTACTATTGTTTATTAAGTTAAGTTTTAGTTATTGATTAATTCTATCAGATTTGTTTTTATTGTTTAATTAGTATCTATCATATTAATTTTTAATTGTTTCATATCTTTCTACTACTGCTTTTAAATCACGCCAAAATTCAATCTTTTTATTTTCATCTTTAAGTAGAGCAGCTGGATGCCATGTTGGCATATAGTATATACCTTTTTTTTCTATCCATTTTCCTCTACTTGCTGTAATTGAGTGTTCATTTCCTAATATATTTTTTAGTGCTGTACTTCCAAGTAGAACTATAATTTTGGGTTTTACTAGTATAACCTGATTTCTTAAATAGTCTAAACATGCTGTTGCTTCATCGCTTTCTGGTGTTCTATTATTTGGTGGTCTACATTTTACTATATTTGCTATATATACTTCTTCTCGATTTATTCCAAGGCCTTCAAAAGCTGTGTTCATTAATTTTCCGGCTTTGCCTACAAAAGGCATACCTTGTCTATCTTCGTCTGCCCCTGGTCCTTCTCCTATAAACATTATATCTGCATTTTTGTTTCCTTGACCAAATACTATATTTGTTCTGTTTGTATATAAATTGCATTTTTTACAATTTATGATTGATTTTTCTAAATCTTCCCAATTATCATACATTTATATCATTTCCTTATCTGCTTATTTTGTGTATATTAGGGACGTTAAAAATGTGCATAAAAGCTGGTAAAACTATCAACTTTTATCTTTGACATTTTTATCATTTTTAAGATGGTGGATGGTAGATTATTATACAGTATGTAAATTTTACAGCACACTGTATAATACACCATCAACATTTATACTATTGTAGCACTAATATCTATAAAAAGTGTCGTGCACTAAACTTCGCCTCAAATATAAGACTGTCCCAAATTCCCAAAAATGGGAAAAGAGAACCGTCCCAAATTCCCAAAAATGGGAAAAGAGAACCGTCCCATTTTCCCATCACAAAAATGTGAAAGGACATAATTTGTTTGTCATAAATTATGCCCCATGTTCTAGTTCCTCCCTGCCAGCCCACGAGGGTCTGGCTGGTCCATTTTTACTCTACACTTATAATTTCGTCTTTCTTTTATTTTACGTTATATGTTCCATCTGTTGCCGTTGTTTCTAGGAGCTCGGAGCTTAGAGAAACTACGGGGAACAAGGAACGCGCAGAGCTGTACGTGTCACTGTTAGAGTAAAGCACGTCGTAAGCATGCAAACAGCCCGAAGTCACACGGCGAACATCGAAGCTGCAGATGCTTGAGTACAGACGAACACAGCGCGAAGCCACCCAGTATTGTGTTGAACTGCCATTTGGTAATAATATACTTCCATATCCTCCTAATAGATTTGCTGTTGTTGTATAATCTTTCGTATTATAATATGTTTGATATGGCTGTATACTTGTAGTTGCTTGTAAATATCCATTTGTTGCACTATTATCTGTTTTAGCTATTAAGTTGGTTTGCTCACTTTGGCTATATCCTGTATTGCTTTTTGTTCCATTTATTACACTATTTTTTTCTTGTGCATACATTGTTGGATAATATTTAATTGTTGTATATGCTGATGCAAGTTGATTTCCATATTTAACATCGTATGTATATGAATTTCTATAATTTGTCCATGTTGTTCCTCCTATTTCTGCAAAATCTTCTTCTGTTATACTTCTTGCTGTTATCCCTTTACTTGCATTACCATATAATGAACTACATGCATTATTTAATAAATATACTGCGTTATTATATCCTTGTGCTCCTTGGAATGTTACTGTTCCTGTTGTTGGTGATGAT
>JAGBDU010000077.1 GCA_017937285.1 Clostridia bacterium | reverse complement strand
TTTAATTTATTAAAATACTTTAAATGAGCTTTTGAAAATTTGATAACAAAATGGTTCAGTCGAATATGCTCCATTTTGTTATCAATAGTTGATATATGATAACAATAAACAGACTAAATGATAACTTTTTGGAGCTCATTCTTCAGTTCCGTATATCATTCAATATAGCCTTAGATTTTTGGTCTGGCATTCCAAATCTTTGGCTTAAATATCTCAGTGATGCAGCAAGCTCTCCATCTGGTCCTCCGTATTGGCTGATTATGAATTTAGCTAATTGAGGATTTTTATTTTTTATATTTATAGGATATTCTAAAACTTTATTATAAGTCCACATTAAAAATTCCCCCTTTCCCATGGCCATGGTTCTTCTAACCATCTCCATTTATTACATGGGAACATTATAGTTAATGGCCCATATATTTTTTGATATTGATCTGCCAAGTTTCTATATTTATTTGCATATTCTTTATGAAGACATATAGCTTTTTTATCATCTGGATGTGTATCTAAATATAAACCTAATTCTATAATGCTAAATTTTAATTCTTTTAATTTACGTAACATTTCTTCTCTTGTATTATCGTTACATCCGCAATATCTATTAAAATCTTGCATCTCACATTCTCTTTGATAATCTTCGTAACTTATATATTGCTCATTCATCTATTACATCCCTCCCCAATTTCATTATTATTTCTTATAAATTCAATTTCTCTTATACTTTGGCAAGGTGTATATGGGCTAACAAGCTCTGGAAATATAGTTCCCATTTTTAGTCCTACTTCTGGAGTAAACACTTTTTTCATTTTTTGTATTGGAACATAACTTTGCCCAAACATTGGATTGTCTGGAAATACAGATTCTGTACCCATATCGAACACACAATCACAATTATTTATAGGTTGAACACATATATTTGAACATTCTTCATTTTGTTCGATAATATTGTTCATATTATTATCACATATATCATTCATATTATTATCACAGTTTATGTCCATATTAAAGTCATTGTTTTGACAACAATATTTTCTATTTCTATAATCATTCATACATAATCCTCCTTTTGTTTGATTATATATTACATATTATGATTTTTTTTGAGTTTTTGTGCAATTAAATTGGGGACGGGGCAAAAAATTAAAGTTGTCATAATTGATATTGTAAAATGTAACATTTTTTTAATATCACAAATTCAATTATGACAACTTTAATTTTTTGCCCCGTCCCCAGATTCTTATAGTTGTATTTCACTTTTAGGTACAACGACAACTGGTCTAGTTGGGTACATATATTTATTAAAGGTATCAGGCTTACTATTAGACTTCATCAAAGTAAATTGTTGAAGTGCTTCATTCGTAATTGCTCGTATACCAAATCTAGCACAATTAGCTTGATATCTTGAACCTTCTTCTACTTCATAAGCATTCATTTTTCTATCGTAAAATGAAACAGTACGAGTAGCTACATAATAAGTTTTTCCAGTTTCAAAAATGATATTATATGCTTCTAAATTAGTAAAATTTTCTTTTATATCATTGGTAGAAACATAATAATAGGTATCTAAATACTCTTTCGTTGAAGTACCATCACTCTTATAATTATTATTATAATGTTCATAACCATTTGGAGTTTCACTTGTTCCTAATTTTCCATCCATACCACTTCCATTTTCCATGGCATATAATGATGGGTAGTATTGATACCCTGTTGCTTCTACTCCAGTTTTATTATAATTTTCAAATCCTAGAGTATCTTGTTTCCAACTATCAGATTTATCTTTATAATACATTTCTATATCATCCATATTTATATTTCTTGCAACATATTTTTTACCATTTACTTCAACAGTATAATATTTCGCACAATAGGCGTTAAGAGCTTGCACTCCATTATTGTAACCATCAACACTTTGTAATCTAATTGTATCTGATGTTGGTTTTACTGTAGTAAGCATATAATTGTTATCATCTTCTGCAAGTACAACCCAATTTGAATTTCCTATCTTTATATCTGCTTCATTTAAATCATTCGTATCACCAGTAAATGTAATTCCCTCATACAAACTAGGTTTTATGTCTTCATTTAAAACTGTCTGAAGATCAACATTTTTACCAATATTTTCAGAATTAACATTTATTTTTGAATAATCAAATTCTATATTACTATTAGACTCACTTGTAGTAGTTTTACTACCACAGCCTGTTAAAATTGTTAACATTGACACTAACAATGTAATTATTAAACTTATATTTAAAACTTTCTTTTTCATTAACTAACCTCTCCTTTTCATCAATTTATAATTAATCATTATTTTGAGTATGTACCATCAAAAGTAACATTATGTCCACAGAAAGGACTATCATTTGTTTTACCTGATGAATACATATAGCATTCATCTTCTATTGTTATTGTTGGATTACTTCCACCGCCTGCTACCTTGAAAAATATATTATACTCTAAACTACCTTCTGTTGTATGGAACACATATCCTCCACCTTTTATGGCTTTTGCAGTTCCGCTTATCTCTCCTATATTTGGATATCCAGCTTGCGTCATGTAGATTGCATTTATTGAAAAATCAAATGAATTCCCTGTTGGATTTTTAATCTCTAATATACTTTCTGTTCCTGACCCTTTGTTTCTGTAGTATGTTCCTGCTGCAATTGGGTCATTTACAACTGTATCATATTCGAAAGATGTAAGTCCACTTTCTTGTGAAGAAGTGCTTGTATTGTTTGAAGTAGCTACACTTGATGAACTATTTGACGATACTTCTGGATATGTCCTTTTTGTTGTTCCATAATAATATCCATGATATTGATCTGTTAAAGAGTCATTATTTAGAACTTCAAAGTAAAAAATATATCCAGAATTTGTCGTAAATTTTATAATATTCGTTGTTCCTCCATATCCATCTGATTGATTTAATTTTACTTCATATTTACCATCTTCATCTCTACCAGCTATTTTTTGAGCAGATGACTCATCATAGTTTGATTTAATATGGAATGTTCCTCCATAATTTAATGTAATTGTTCCATATAAACCATTCTCATGTATATCTGATGTGTATACACCATATTTTAATGTATATTTTCCAACTGCCAATCCTTTTTTAACTGCTTCTTCTTCTGCTTTTTTCTTTTCTAGCTCTTCTTTAGCTTTATTAACTTCTTCTATTTTTTTCTTTGTTTCTTCAACTTTTTTAGAAACTTCTTGCTTAACTTCTTCTGTTAGTTTATTTGAATCTTTTTCATAGTTATCAACAGCGTCTTTCATTACATTTTTTAAATCTTTTTCTTTTATATCAACATTAAAATCTATTTGTTTATTTTGCTCTATATCTGGTTTTACAAATATTTCATCAAATTTTGAAATTGTTAATGTTTCTCCGTTAACTGTTTCTTGGCTTATTTCTGCTTCGTCTTTGCTTATTGTATAGTCAGCTTCAAGCTCTGCTATATTAACATTATTACTATCTTCTAATTTTGTTAAATTTCCTTTTAAATTATTAACTATATTTTTTAATGAACTATATGAATCACCATTTGTTTCATTTGTATGTACATACCACGAATATTCATCCTTTGCTATATCATATAAATACTCAACTTCTGTTGGTTGTTTATATGATACATATGTAACTTTTTTATTATCTGTTATTTGATATACATTTACATATGAGCTTTCATTTTTTTGGTATGTCATTATCATTGCTGGATCTTGATTTTCTTCAACTTCACAAAATTGCAATTTTGCATCTTTCATATCTAACTTCATACCATATTTTTCTTCTGCTTCTGTTAAATCTTTTTCTGTTATTGCCTCTTTCAGATATGCATAATATGTGTCACCCCATGTTGAACCTGTTGAAATTTCATCATCCTTTTCATTTCCTTTTTTTAATAATATAGCTATAACAATAGCAGAAACTATAATTATAACTAGTATTATTGGTATTATAATTAACCATATTTTCTTTTTCATATAAATTACCTCCTAAAGTTCATATACAGTACTTCCAGCTTTATAATATGAATCTGCTGTAGTTGATTGCATTGTTATTTTATTTCCATCAATTTTATATACTTCTGTTTCGTCTAAAGTAACTGTTCCAGTATCTCCTTCAATACTATTCACTTCATTTCCTGATGTATATTTTATTATTAATGTGTCTCCTTGTATACTATATGTTCCAGATTTTTTTCTACCCCAATATGATTCTAAAAATGAAACATTTCCATTACTAAATGTAATTGTTGTATCATATCCTTCTGCTTCTGTTCCAACTAAAGATGGTTTTGTCATTTTGTAAACACCTTCTTTAAAAGATGATTGGGTTACATTTTCTGTGTTTGTTGTTTTTGAAGGATTATTTGAATTTTTAGTGCTAAAATCATATTTTTCTATATATGTTATAAATGTTACATTTTCTTTTTTATCAAATTCTTCAAAATATTTTAAATATTCAGATTCAGAAACACTTTTTCCTGCTATTTTACATTCTCCCATATCCATTTCAGCTAGAGTTTCTGTAATTCTTTTGTTCTTTTCAAATTTATCTTTTAAAATTCCATTTGTATCTGCACCTCCAGAAGCACTATATGACCCATCTTTCTTTATACTTTTCATTCCTCTATACACATCCTCAAATCCGTATATAGTGCTATCTTCGTTATTTAATATCAAATAAAATCCATCGTTAAAAGACTCTATCATAATTATCATTTCATTTTCTGAATCATTGTCAAAATCAAATATTGTGTATTTTACTGTTGTATCAGAAGTACTATCTTTATAGTTTTCCATATATTCACTAAATAATGTTTCTTTGTTGTTTTCGTTTATATATTTAATCTCATTTTTTAATACTTTAAGATATAATTCATCTACATTTTCTTGTTGCTCATTTTTATCTTCAATCTGCTCATTCACAGTATTTACACTTTTTTCTTCTTTTTTAGAATTATCTCCACAACCACTCAATACAAGCAATGTTTCAAATAGCATTATTACTACTAACATTCCATTTAATATTTTCTTTTTCATTACCTAACATCTCCTTTTCATTAATTTGTTACTATTCTATTTCATATCATATACCATTCTTGATAACTATTAACCCTCGTACCACAATAGTTGCATATACTTTTTGTAACATCTATAGATGCTCCACAGTTATGGCATTTTATAATATTTTCACCTGCTTTTATATTTATTGTTTGCTCATTACTTTTTTCAAAGGTAAACTCTCTTTTTTGTATGTTTTCGTTTATTGTATTGTTTATTAGTTCAATTTCTCTTATTTGCATATTTATTGTAACGAGAATCTTTTTATCTTCGATAATTTGTTCATTTAATGACGTATAATCAATTACATCATAATCAATTACATTTTTATTTTTACTATTTTCACCATAATAATAATTTTGTAATTCATAGTTAACGTTATTATAAAAGGTCTTTTTATTAATACCAAGTGCTTCCATTCTTTTCCAAAACTTCATTTGTTTTTTATTTAAACTATCTTTATATATTTTTATTGGAAGCGTTATTGCAACTGCATCTACCATATAAAAAACATAATATAATATTAAACTTAATATAACTGTTCCTATAATTATTTTTAATATATCATACACATTAAAAGTTCTACATGTATTAATTATATATGTGTATACAATAATAGCACTAATTATAATATCTATTATTAAAGTTATTGCTTTATAATTACTTCCTTGTATAACTCTATCATAATGATATTTACTTCCAAGTGCTTTATCTGAAAATTCAATATTATAGCTTGTTCCACAATATGGGCACCCATCTTCTATTTCACTTTCTTTACTTGTATTTCCACAATTTGGACAAGTTATTTTGTTTTGTCCGTTATTTGCTGATATATATGTATATTTAATACGCGGGTCAAAATTAAATATTTTTGCTAATAATTTATCATCTTTATAATAATCTTTTTCTAAACATACACCATTTTCTATATTATCATTTTTTTTACTTTTATCTGTATTGCGCTCTAATAATATACCATTTGCTTTGTATTTAGAGCATATACTTATTCCTTTTTCTTTAAGTCTTTTATTATGAACTTTTTCAACAATCACAGTTGCCACAACTCCTTATTTTTTATAATTTCATTAACCGTTATTATTATTATTGTTATT
>JAGBDU010000076.1 GCA_017937285.1 Clostridia bacterium | reverse complement strand
TTTTATATAATATAACATATACAAAGATAGGAGTATTTACATACTACTTCTTAGTATAAATAAAAGAGGCAAGACTCTTAATAGAAGAATGCCTCTTGGTGTTCTTATAGACTATAAACCTCGGCAAAAGCGGAGGTGGAGATTTATGGATATAATATTGGGTATAAAAAAAGATTAGTAATATGTGCTAATCTTTTCTTTTCGTACAGACACTTATTAAGACATTCTTTATCTCTACTAAAGAGTCTAGGCTTGAGTTTTCATTTTT
This sequence comes from Clostridia bacterium, assembly GCA_017937285.1. Lineage (GTDB taxonomy): Bacteria > Bacillota > Clostridia > TANB77 > CAG-508 > CAG-492. Next base: position 3,327 of record JAGBDU010000076.1, on the reverse strand, counting down.
CTCTACGGCCTCTAATTGAATATTTAATAGAACACTGTACGAATCTTTTGGCTCGAATAAGGTTATTGCACCGTTTCTTAGTACCTCAGGAACACACTGATTTACTACTACTTCAAGATTGGTTTCGTTCTCTATAAGTTCATATAAATCACGAATCTTTACAATAGCACCATTTTTTGCCAAAAGCCTACTAAGTTTGTCATAAATAGTTATGACTAATTCACCTCTCTTTCGTTATACAAAATAGATATATCTATATTCGATTTTGTATATTCCATTTTATATTCTTTCTATAGGGATTATATCTTTTGAATCCTATTTTTCTAAAATATTTTTAATTTTTTCTTCTTCTCTTTCCAGCATAATTTTTTCTGTAATTATAGTTTTAAGATTAAGCTTTCTAATTATATCTTCATCTATACATAGAGCACTTATAATAGTATCATTTGTATACATATACTTTGTAGAATTAGTTTTACTAAAGAAATAACAATAGTATTTTGCCTTCTTTTCAAGCATTTTTAGAAACGCCAGGCTTTCATTGTTTAGGCTTTGGCTAATATCTCTTAATAACTTAACGCACTCGTCGTCACGTAAGTACGAAATGCAATTTAAGTATATGAACATTAATTTTCTTTTGCTAGTTGGGCTATATCGTTTATTATTATCGTTCATATAGCTAATAACACTTTCTATATCTTCTTTTCTTGCTCTTAAAAGAGATATTATTTCTTCTTTATCATTCATTTAATTGACACCTCACTTTTATCATTCTTATTATATAAATAGTTCTTTAGATTCATTCGATAAAAATGTGCTATAAAAATATTTAGCCAAAATGCTATTCTGCAACAAGTTTTAGTAGTTTTTTTAGAGTGAATTTTATATAATAAAATATATATAAGAGAATAATATATAAGAAATAATCTGTTAAGATATAAAGATATAAAATTTAAAATATATCAAAAGAAAAAAATCCCAACCTTGTTGGGAGTACCAAAACAAAATAGCAAAGCTATACAAAATAAAAAATGGTAGTTCTTCTTATAAAAAAATAGAATTATTTATTTATGTAAAGAATAATAAATGCTACTTCTTTATAAAATAGATTAAGCTTCTTTCTTTCAAAATATATAGCATTATTTCTTCTAGTAGTAATAAAATACACCTATCTTAAGTAGAATACTTAACTTTAAAGATTATGTATAGTAAAAAATACATAGTCTTTTTTATATGTAAAAATAACTTTTTTAAGAAAATACTTTATAATGCATTTTTCAATTATAAATATTCTTCATTTTTATAAAATATAATATCCCAAAAAATTATTGGGAGGAGGAATATATATGAAAAAGAAAGATATAATTAATGAAAAAATAGAATTAAAGAAAATTTTTAAATTGACTCTACCAAATAGTAAAGTTAGAACAGAGAAAGATAGACCATCAAATTTCGAAAAAAAATTAGAACTTCATAAACTTAATACAGCAAATGATATTATAGAATTTTTAAGAGAATATAGTCATCTTTCTAATTATAAAGATATCTTAGACTTTGTAGCTAGACGTGTTTATCAATATAAAACATCATTCTTTAGTGAAAGAGTATTAGGAGAATTTGATTATGTTGAAAGTATAAAAGATAAAATTGCACCAGAAGACTTAATTATAGCAGGAAAAAAATTTGACATAAAATTAACAGTTGTACCTAAAAAAAACAGATTCCTAATTGAAGATGATTTAGAAAAATTTAGAAACATCAATTCTGCTAATTACTCAGCAATTAGACAAGTTATAGCTAAAACTTTAATAGAAGGTGCTACAAATCAAGATTATGAAGAAGGCAAAATTTTTATTGTCATTTATTCAAAAGATGAAAATCATAGAAAAGAATTATATGCTAGAGCAAACACACTAACATTATATAAAAAGATAAGAGAAGAACTGAATGACTATGAAAAATTTAAAAGTAAACTATTCTATGTTGATGAGATATTGGAAGATAAGAAATATTCTATTCCTTGTTTAATGATTCCATTGATTATCAAATAGTGTTATAATAATATCAATATTGGTATAGTAAATTAGAAAAGAGGAAAGAAATTATGAAGAAAATCATTGAAAAAATTGAAGATATAAACATTACAGAAATGACTGTTGAAGAATATGATGAAACAGTAGCCAATATAGTAGGCTATTGCCCTGCATTTCAAGAAAACCTAATAACTAAAAGTCTATTTGCAATTTATAATGGCACTTTATTTTACCCAATAATAAAAAATAAGAAATTATATTATCTGCTAATAACATTTGAAATAAATTGTTATGAGGAGGAAGAAAGTTGCTATAGAGGGCCTCTATATATCGAGAGACCTATTGTTAATATTTTTTCAGAAGATGATGGAACTTTCAAAGATATCTATAAAAAATATTTACAATTAGATGAGGAACTAAAAACAAGTTTAAAAGAAAACTATGACAAAGCTGAATTTTGTTCTTCTAGTAAGAACTTTATAGGTATTCGACAATTAAAAGCATAATTAGACATCTAAAAATAAGACACTAGAAGCCCAAAATGGCTTCTTTTCTTTTTCTATATAAATATCTATTAGAACATAAAAAAACGAAGCACTAAGCCTCGTTTTTAGCAGAAAGAAATGTAATTTTTTCGGCTATCAGTGACAATAAATTTGATTCTTCGTCGAGGTTTTGAAGACGCCCCTTAACACCTACTAAGTCCCCAGGCTTTGTGTATTCAGCTGTATTTATAGCCATATCGCCAAAAATAACGACTGGAACAAAATCTGTATCATAGTTGCCATCGGCATTTTTAAACGACCTAGGCACAGATAACTGGAGCTTTAAGACTTTCTTATTATTCTTTGTCTCCTCTAAAATTAAATCACTGTTAATTCTTCCTACTAATGTACTAATATTTAGCACAAATATCAATCCTACCTTTCTTTAACAACAATAGTATTATTGTTATATTTTATTATATAAAAGTATTGATTCAAACATATAAAAGACCCCGAGCTGAAGCACTAAAACATTGATTTTTTTGCTAAAATATGGTATAATATATATGTAGAATGAAGATGATGAATAAGTCTATACAAGACTAAAAAGTGGCTGACTAGGACTTTATCTATAGGTGTTTTTAGTATTGCCAAAATAAAATAGGAAGAAGATAAACTATATAAGATTGCTAAACACTTGAAAAATTAGCAAATAAAGTGTTATAATTTCGGTTAAGAGATAGTTAGTTTATCATTGTTCTATTATTTTTTTAAATGAGGGTTTTAAATTTGAAAAAGATTCGCCCCAT
>JAGBDU010000035.1 GCA_017937285.1 Clostridia bacterium | reverse complement strand
TCCTGCAAGTTCACACGCTCTTTTTCTTCTATGTCCAGAAATCATTTGATAATTTCCTTCTCCTCGTTTTCTTACTATAACAGGTAATAAAACTCCATGTTCTTTTACACTTTTAACCATTTCTTCCATTTTATCATCATCTATAACTCTAAAAGGGTGGTCTGGAAATTCTCCTATTTTATATAGTTCTATTTCCTTTACCTCATCAACAACTGGATTATCTCTTTGTTCTTGACTTGTGAATAAATCATCTAACTTTGGAAGTACCATCTTTTTGTCTTGTTCTTTCATTTTCTAATACCTCCTTTGCTAAATTATTGTATGCGTTTGCAACAGGACTATTTTTATCAAATTCAAATATACTCTTTCCTGTTGATGTTGATTTTGCAGTATTTATTGCTTTTGGTATTTCAGCACCATATATTTTCACATATTGTCCATAATTGTCGATTAAAGTATCTCTTACATCTTTTGATAAATTTGTTCTTTTATCTACTAATGTAAGTAATACTCCACCTATTTTCAAATTTGGATTTATTTGTTTCTGCACTCTCGTAACTGTCTTTAATAAATGTCCCATTCCTTTTGCAGCCAGATATTCTCCCTGTACTGGAATTATTATCTTATCACTACAAGCCAGAGCATTTATTGTTATCATTCCAAGAGATGGCATACAATCTATCAATACATAATCATAGTTATCTTTAATACCTCTTATAGAATTTTTAAGCGTGAACTCTCTGCTCATTGCATTAACTAATGAAAACTCTATTGCTGATAAATCTAAATTTGCAGGAATTAAATCTACTCCTTCTTTATGATGAAGAATAGCATTTTCTGCATTTATTTCATTATCACATATAGTATCAGACATTAATGTTCCAATAGTATTCTGCAATTCATCTTGATTATAGTAACCCATACAAGTAGTTAAATCTCCGTTGTGGATCTGCATCAATTAGTAATACTCTTTTTCCTTGTTTACTAAGTGCAACTCCTAAACTAAATGTAGTTGTTGTTTTTCCAACTCCACCTTTTTGATTTGCTATTGCAATTATCTGACACTTTCCCATTCTTGCTCCTTTCCTCAAAAAAAGAGCTAACTCCTAAAAGCTAACTCTTGTCTTGAATATTTATTCCTCTGTTATTTCTTTATCATCTTGTAAATGAGTAGAAACATATATAAACTCCTCATCATCTGCTAATTTACCAAATAAATTGTTAAGTCCTGCAATAAAAGGTTTTATATCTTCTTGAACATTATAACTATATGAATAATTCAAATAGTATTCATTTAAATTATCATATAAAGGTACAATATTTACTAATCCTGGTCTTATCTTTTTTCTTAATATTACCCAATTAGGTATATCGTCTTTTATAATATTAACAATTTTATCTTCAGAAATTAACATTCTCATAATTCCATTCATTATATCTGAAAAGTCTTTTTCTTCATCACAAAATATTTTATTCATCATAGCACTCATTGACCTTACAAAATCTGATAAGTAATCATCTTTTATACAAGCAAAGCAATCAGTTTCTATTTCATCTAAATACCCTATTGCTGTTAAACACTCATAATAATTTGATGCCATAATATAATAAAATTGTTCAAATTCTTTCTTTAAGTTTCTTGAGTTCATCTTCTTTATATAAATACCTGTCTCCTTTCTTATAATCTCTTTAATCTTTTCTGTTTCTTTTTTAATTTTTTCATTATTTTTTGGTTTGTTGTTTTCATTTTTTTTCATTTTCTTTTTACTCCTTCCTTTTTGAAGGCAAAATAAAAAATCTAATATTTCTATTAGATTTCTTATATATGTTAGATATTATTTCAATAACTATAATATTTTATTTTTTCTTTAAATCTTTTGAATAATATATTAAATCAGTACAAGTTAATTCTCCATCTTTTATTTCTTCTTTATAATTATCTATAAAGAAATTTTTAATTGTTTTCTCATATTTATCAAATCCCTGCTTAACATAGAAAGGAATATTATTCTCTGTTGTTCCTACCAACATTCTGTCATATTTCTGTTTATAATTACCACATAATGATTTTAAAAGTGTTTTTGCATAACCTTTATTTCTGTAATTTTCTTTTGTAACTATGTTCTTTAACTCTAATGTTTTTCTATCAATGTGCAAAATAACTGCAATAGAAATTAGCTCATCT
>JAGBDU010000022.1 GCA_017937285.1 Clostridia bacterium | reverse complement strand
TTTCATCTAACAAGTATACTGTTTTGGTTACTCCATCTTCGTTTATTTCATACATTGCACGTCTAAATTTTACTTCTCCCATTACTGTATTCACATGTGTTGTTCTTAAACCTTTATGCCTGTATTTCTTTGAATCTCTGGCATTCATTAACTTTTTATCATATGATTCTAACAATAATTTAATTATTAAACACCCAAAAAAACATACAAATTTAAAAACTTTTTTCTCTAAAATATTGAACTTTACTTCTTTACTTGTTATAATTTCCTCAAACATGGTTATTTATCCTTTCGTTGTGTATTTTTGGACAACCACATTGTATTGGATTAACCATGTTTTTTCAATATATAATAAAAAATATGTAGACAAATTTTTATATTTTGCCTACATAAATTTTACACTAACATTCCCGTTCAACGGGTAGTTTTTTTCAGATAGTTTTTATTATTAATCTATTATAACTTGCATTTCTATCTGCATATAATTTTTCTTTATCTGATTTCTGATGCAAAAAAAGAAATCATCTGATTTTTATACAAATGCTTTCTTTTTGTTTATTTGATTTTCGTACAAATGTTTTTTTATCTTTCCAAATCTTCTATTTGTTTTCTCTTATACTCTTTATAAATTAGTACTAGATTTAAGCAAACTTACAACGGTAACTCGGATAGACATTGCAATACAATTAAAGTCTGCCGAAACATTGGCAAAGCTTGCTCAAGACGATGTTTGGGATGTCCGTTATGTTGTAGCAAAAAATGCAAACACAACAGCCGAAACATTGGCAAAGCTTGCTCAAGATGATGTTTGGAATGTACGTTCTGCTGTAGCAGGAAATGCAAACACAACAGCCGAAATATTGGCAAAGCTTGCTCAAGACGATGTTTGGAATGTACGTTCTGCTGTAGCAGGAAATGCAAACACAACAGTCGAAATATTGGCAAAGCTTGCTCAAGACGATGTTTGGCGTGTCCGTTGTGATGTAGCAAGAAATGCAAACACAACAGCCGAAATATTGGCAAAGCTTGCTCAAGACGATGTTTGGGATGTTCGTTATGCTGTAGCAAAAAATGCAAACACAACAGCCGAAACATTGGCAAAGCTTGCTCAAGACGATAATTGTGATGTCCTTTATGCTGTAGCAGAAAATGCAAACACAACAGCCGAAACATTGGCAAAGCTTGCTCAAGACGATGATTGTGATGTCCGTTGTGCTGTAGCAGAAAATGCAAACACAACAGCCGAAATATTGGCAAAGCTTGCTCAAGACGATAATTGTGATGTCCTTTATGCTGTAGCAGAAAATGCAAACACAACAGCCGAAACATTGGCAAAGCTTGCTCAAAACGATGATTGTGATGTCCGTTGTGCTGTAGCAGAAAATGCAAACACAACAGCCGAAACATTGGCAAAGCTTGCTCAAGACGATGTTTTGGATGTTCGTTATGCTGTAGCAAAAAATGCAAACACAACAGCCGAAACATTGGCAAAGCTTGCTCAATACTAAGAATGTATAATTAATAACCGCCATTTTACGGGCGGTTATTAATTCTTTTACAATATTACTATTTTGTAATTAAAAAAAGTTCTCTATTGCATGAATATTTTTCATTGACTATAATAGAAAACTCCCAATCTTTTTATATTGGGAGCAAAAGATTTGTTATTAACCTATCCAGCGTGGAGCTTTTTTAGGTTCAGCAGCTCTACGAACCACTATCGATTCGTCATTCAAAAGTTTCTTTCGGACTTCATCTGGTGTGTTGCAATTACCTGCTACAGCTTCTCTGCAAATTATTAGCTCATCATCAGCAAAACTCTTAAGGAGTTCTTGATCTTCACAAGCTCTTAATCTAGCAAATAATTCGTCTGCAATATGAATGTCATTATGATATTTATTCATCATTTCTCTTATAAGTTCTATTGATGCATTTTTGTGTCTAGCAACTCCATACATAACACCATAATCATTAGCTAACGCTTTAAGTGCCAGCAAAGGTGTATTAGGATTGTCTACTAATGCATCACGTAAACGATAATTTGCATCACATACACTCAATTTATCATCAGTTGCTAACCGAATCAAAGTTTCAGCAGGTGTTTTTAAATTTTTTGCTACAGCTACACGTATACACCAAGTATTATCTGTAGCTAAATTCTCTAACTCTTCAGCAGATGTATTGCTGTCGCTTGCCAGAGCCATTTTCTCATCAAATCTTTCATCAATCATTTTTTTACCTCCGCCATTTGGCTTTTTTCTTTCGCATTGGCATTGAGTCTATGCCAGATTATAAACAATACACAGAGACACTCTACCTCTATTGTATTTATTATAGCACATTTACATAATATTTACAATAATGTAGCACAAAAAAAAATACCCGTTCAACGGGTAGTTTTTTTCAGATAGTTTTTATTATTAATCTATTATAACTTGCATTTCTATCTGCATATAATTTTTCTTTATCTGATTTCTGATGCCAAAAAAGAAATCATCTGATTTTTATACAAATGCTTTCTTTTTGTTTATTTGATTTTCGTACAAATGTTTTTTTATCTTTCCAAATCTTCTATTTGTTTTCTCTTATACTCTTTATAAATTTCTATTAAATCTGGATCATTTCGATTTTTAGTCTTGTAATAAAACAAATATCTATATATTTAAGATATTCTATATATTCTAAAACTTTAGTTGAAAGCTCTTCAATCAGAGTTTCTATACTATTTTTTATGGATTTACTAATTAAGTTGCAAAATTATCCGAAATTATACAGAAAATTCAAAATCAAAATATCCATATTTAGGAGTGCGATAATTTAAGAAATTATCTATGTCTCGTTTGGCATTTTGTGAAATATCTTTTGCTCTAACTATTTCTTTTTCTGTTTTTATTAATGGATTTATATATCTATTTTTTCCTGTTATACTTGCTCCATACTTACCATTAACTTCTGTTTCGCTTTCAATAATGCTAGTTGTATTTTGCCAACATTCAAAACATTCAACTAAATCTTTAACACCACTATTTTTTATTCTTTCTATTATATCTTTCTCTGATAACTGATATAAATCTTCCTTTTTTATCAAATTTAAATTTGACATTTTTTTCATACTATCAGCTAGAAATTGCATTGATAATTTAGTTGGATTATCAATATAACTTGCAGCTAAAATAGTCATATTATGAATAAATTTTTCCGCTATTTTTGTAGTTTTGAACCCTAATTCTTCTATTCCTTCTTCATTTTTCATTACAATTATATCATTGTAAATTTCTTTAATATCATCCAAAGTAAATAAATTTTTCCTTACTCCAAATCCATTTGATAATGTATATTCTAATCTATCAGCAGAAAGTTTTGGAGTATCATTATCTGCTATTGGATAAATATGATAATCACAAACTTCTTCTAATTTTATTCCATCTCTATTTAATAAATCCATTATTTCTTTTGAATTTTTTATTAGCTTTGTTGTTAAATCTTCTGTTGATTCTTGATTTATATAATCTCCATTCATAAAATCTATAGCATGCTTAAATGCTGGTGTTGCAATATCGTGAAATAAACCTGATAAAGTTTGTTTTTTATCTTTTGTAAAATTCCAAATAATTAATGCTACTGCAATACTATGATCTAAACTAGAATACCAATATTTATAATTAAATAATTTAGTGTATATAGTGCCACAACTTACACTTATTTCAGCTTGTTTTTGCATTGCAGGTGTATTTATATAATCCAATAAAAATTCGGGAAATTCTTTTGATAAAATTTTAAAGTACTCTTGAATATCAGGATTTAAATTATTAAAATATGTATTCATTTTTACCTCCATTATATTTATAATTAGAAAATCCATTGAATAACTAATATTTTATATAACGAATATAACATAATTTAAATAATTTAACAACTATAATTTATTTTTTTCAAAATTCTAAAGTTCGTTATACCAATCATAACCCAAGCTCCTGCCATTTCTAATAATTTCTTTTATTTCTCGTTTTGACAAATCTCCAAATGTCCTTGTAGCTCTTTTAAATCGTTGAAATTTTGAAATATTTTCTTCTGATAATAAGTTATATGTTTCTTGTATTAAATGTCTTATATTTGATTCTCGTAGCTGATTTTCATATATTTGTTGCCTTGTTTCAAATTCTGCTTGTTTTTCTTCAAACTCTTTATTTTTAAAATTCCAGTATTCTCTTTTTTCTTTCCATTCTGCAGCTTTTCTTTTATATTCTTCTGTTTTAGTTTCTTTTATAGATTTTAATATTTGATTTCCTATCTTTTTTATCATTTCAGATTTTGCAGAATTTTTAACTTTTTCATAATCTTTATATGTATCAACCTTTTGCAAAATTTTATCAATTTTAACGCAAGTATCAACATACTTATTAAATTCATTTTTACAATCTTTATTAGAATTTACTAATAACATTGTTATTTCATTTAAAATTCGTTTGCTCTCTGGCTCTTGATATTTGTAAATAAATCCTCTTTTAAAAGACTTGGAAACTTCTTCTAGTTTCGCTATTTTATTTATTATTTGCTCTATATTTTCTTGTTTTATATTACTTGATATTATAGGTGTATTAAATATGCTAGGCATTATTTCTTTTAGTTCATCTTCAATATTTTCAAATTCTTCTTTTCTATTTTGAATAAACTGTTTTAACTCAATTTCACTTTTCATAACTTTTAAATTGCTAAACTTGCTTAAAAATGTTACTGCCTCTAAATATGTATCATCTTTATATAAAACAGCTTTTTCTCCTACATTTTTAAATTCAGATTTTTCATCATCTAACTTTTTTATTTGTGTGTAATTTTCTGGATCTGAATTATTTGCTATATAAATTACTTCATCTTTTTTCATATCTTCTAATGCTTTATTTACAAAGTTTTGTGTATTTTCAGTATCTACTGCATTTAATAGCAAATCTTCATTTTGATACATTTCTTTTAATTTTTCCTTATATGTATCAATTTCATTTTTCGACATTTTTCCCATAAGAGTTTTAGATATATCTTTTATCTCATAGATTGCTTTTAATTCTTCTTTAAATACACCTTTAGCAACTGCTGATTTTATTTGTTTGAAATTTATAAATGGCTTTCTTTTTACTGACATATCTTGATTTTTATTCCATACTACCAAATGGCAATGTGGTCTTTCTTTTTTTGCGTGAAAAGCAGCAACCCACTCTAAATCATTAAGTGGGATTTTAAAAGCCCTCGCAATTTCTGGCATTTTCTCATCTAACAACTCTTTCCACGCCTGTTTGTTATAATATCCATGTTCCATAGCATCTTCATGTTTCAAAGTTATAACTGTTTTAAAAACATCAATATCCTTTTTTGAAATTTCTTGAACATGTTTTTTTATCATATCTAATTCTAGCAATTCAATTTCATCCTTATCATCTATGTTTCCAAATAAGCCATGTATTTCAAATCCTGTATCAACTCCACTTCTAGTAGCAATGTAATCAGTATGTAATTTATCAATATGAGCTTGCAAATTTGGTGGTCTTCCTTTTCCATTGTATTTTGCGTAAATTTCATTTTTATTAAGCCATTTGAATATTATTCCGCCTTTGTATCTATCAATATCCATTTATCTAACTCCTAATCCATATTATCAAAATCTAAATCATCTGGTATCATCTGCGTTATATCTACATCTAAAAACTTATTTTTAACAGCCCCATATGCTAATTTATTTGCTAAATCTATTTTTTCTTTTAAGAATTCTTTGCTATCTTCTGATTCGCATATTTTTGCTAATACATATGCTTGCAAAAATATAGATGCATATGATGACTTGCTTGATTTTGCAAGTAACATAAGCATCCTTTCAAACCTTTTACCTAATTGTTTTTCAATAGCTTTTGCCATTGTTTCAGTTATTGTATCAACATCTTCTTTTAGCATTTTTACCTTAAAAAATTCATTTAAAGCCATATTTACAATTTCGCTTTCACTCATATTTCCTTTTGCTTTATATCTTACAACTTTTTCTTTTAAACTTTTGGGAATTACAGCATATATTTTTTCACTTTTTACTTGTTTTATTTTTCTTGATTCTTTATCCATAATAATAAAAATTCCTTTCCATTTTTCTCTATATATTAAAATCGCTAAAGGCAGGAAAGTAATGCAGAGTGCATTACAAACACACATAGAAAAGCAAGTTTTCTAGTTTTCTGCCTTTGGCTAAAAAGTTCGGAAGAAATGCAGTACCGACCGTCTTGGAATATTTTAGTTTCGTATGTATGTTTCTTCTAAACTGTATATAATTCGTCTTTTTAGGTCTTCTATATCTTCTACTATACCAAAATATCTATCTATTTCTTCTTTAGTAAATGGTACTCTAATTAAATCATCTTCCCTTTTCTTTACAGGTTTAATTAGTTCTAGCATTTCATCTTTCATTAAAAAATTCATATAATCTTCTTTTTTATATCTTTCAGACTCTTTTCTAATTTTTTGTGCAATACTATCATTTATTTTTATGTTATCATTTATAAGCTCTGCAACAAATTTTTGCTCCTCATTTGGTAAAAAACTTAATTTTTCTCCAACTGTTAATGATATTTTTCCTTTATCTGCAAATTCTTGTAAAATAGGAATTAAATATGTTAGTCTTAAATATCTTTGTATAGTGCCAACACTTGAATTTTCTTCTTTAATCAATTTTGCTCTAGCAATTCCTACATTATCCATTTTTATTTCTTCAAACATTGATGTTTTTATATTTTTCTTTTTATAAGTATCATATTTAATTTTATAAGCTCTAGCTCTTTCCATTGGAGAAATCTTATCTCTAGTACATAAGTTAGTATCTATTAAATAAATTTTAGCTTCATCATCTGATAAATTTTCTTTTATGATACAAGGATATTTAGTTATACCTAATTCTCTTGCACATCTTCTACGATTATGACCTGCCAAAATTTGATATTTTCCTTCTTTAATTGGTCTTACAATTAATGGTTGCATTATACCAAAATTTCTAATGCTTTCCAACATTTCATTTTTCTTATCTTCATCATATAATTTAAAAGGTTGGTTTGGATAATCTTCTAATTTTGAATCTTCAATAAGTGTAGCATTAATATTATCTCCACTTTCATATTCAAATGTTTCTTCTTCATCTTCAACAACATAATCAACATTATCAACTATATGCTCTTCCTCTTTTACTGGCTCTGGATCCTCTATAAAATCAAAACCTAATGCCTCTTTTATTTCATCAGCAGTTATAAATCTAGTATCTGCTAATTTTAATATTTCTGCTTTTGACATCTTTTCATCTAATCTTCTTTTGGCTTTTATAAGCTCCTGTTTTTTATAATGATTCATCATCACTTCATTTGTTTCATCAATTTCTATCATTTGAAAATACACTCCTTTAAATTGTATTTTCCCCTTTGTTTGTGATAAATCTATAATTCAATTCTATGTTTGCATCTCTTGAAATTACATTTCTTTTCTGTAATATCTTTTGGCTCTAAATAACATTTATGTAATTTGCAATATAGGGCTGCTTTGCTCTTTTGAACTAATCGTCCAAATATGTATATTTCTTTAGTTTTATTCGGTCGCTTTCTCTTATTTTTCCTTGCCATAATTTCATTCCTCCGTATTTATTAAGAGCTATTATTAGATTTCTTCTTCATCTTCTGATTCTTCTACTTTAATTTCGTAATTTTCAATTTCATACTCATTTAGTTTTTCTTCTTCTAAATCTTCTAAAATCATATTTATTTTTTCGCTTGTGTATTTTTCACAGTACATATCTATAATTTCATCTCTGTATAATCTGCCAAATTGATATAAGATATAGTTTAAAGTTCGCTCTGGGCTTACTTTTTCTAATATATTTAATAAATCTTTTCCTATATCATTCAAATCAAATTGCTTTATTAGTTCTTTTTTCCAAAAATTAATACCCATTTTACTTTTCATTTGTATTTTTCCTCCATAATTCCATTCGTATATACTCTTTAAAAACTCTTAATTTTCTGCAAAAAGCAGAGAACTAGAAAACTTGTTTTTCTATGTATGTTCGTGATGCGTACTGCATCACTTTCCTGCCTTTAGCGTTCTTTATAGTTTGAGCCATTTTATATATTGAGCCCTTTTATGCCGAAAAAAAATAAGGAGCCAAATCTTTAATCAATTTGTCCTTATCTGTATAAAAGGTTCTATCAACTTCATAATTGTTGTAAATAAAATCTGATTGTTTTTGTCCTTTGATATATAATTCTTTTAGTATATTTCGTTTTCTAATTTCGATTTTATCTTTTGTTTCATCATTTAAATAATTGTTAATTACTCTATTTATAAAATCTATAAATAGCTTTGTTTGATATTTACTTTTTAATAAACTTTCTAAATATAGTTCATCTTCTGAAAATAAACCTGTCATAATATTTTCTAATTCTTTATTATGAAATTCATCAGTTTCGTCTTTTAAAGTTTCTTTTTCTTTATCAGTTAATACAATATGTTCTGATAATTTCTTATAATTTTTTAGTATTTCTTCTGTTTTATTTAAAACATCTTCATATTGAATTTCTTTCAACTCTTTTTTGGCCTGATCCATTTTTGCCTCAAATACTTTTCCAATTTCTTCTGTTACTTTTCTAACTAGATAATCTTTGTATGTTTCTTTTTCTTGATTTTGCATAACCTCTTACTCCTTTATATTTTAGTATTTTAGGCGAATTATTACATTTACGAGAATTTAATGTATGTAGCATCTTCAAAAATTAGTTTCTTAAATATTTCTACTAATACATTTACAACTATTGAATTTCCTGCTTGTTTGTATAATTGCGTATCAGACATTCCAACACTTTTTGCTTTTTCAAAATCTTCATCTTTAAATCCGCATTAATCTCCAGCACTCTTTTGGAGTTAATTTTCTTATTCTGAAACATTGTTTTCCATCTTCTGTAATTAAAACTGTTGCACTTGAATTTATATTTCCACAATTTGTTGTTTGCGTGGGTGCTATATTATTTATTGTAGTTTTATTGTACGGATTAAACATTGTTCCATCTCTCACAAATATATGCGGTTGCACATGCCCTCCTCCACCACTTGTTAAAGTGGGAGATAAACCGTTTTTATCATATATACTTCCAGATTGATGTTTTTTATTTTCTTTATCAAATACTCCTGTAATTCTTCTTACATTATCATCTTTTATATATTGTTCATCTCTTGCTCCCATTTTGAAATAACTTGCCACTAAACAAGCGCTTACATTTGGATTTTCTGGTTTTGTAATTATTTTATTAGAATGTTTTATTAATCTTCCTATTGCTTTATCTGATAAATAATATTTTTCATCTACATTATCTTCTAGTAAATCTTTTAATCTTATCTTTAAAAATTGTTTATCTGGAAAATTAAAAGAGCATTTATCAATATCTTTTCTAATAGATACGACAAATACTCTTTCTCTATTTTGTGGCACTCCATAATCTTTTGCATTTAGAATTCTCCAATAATTATTGTAACCTGCATCTTCAATATCTTGTAAGATTTTAACAAACTTTTCTCTAAATCTCTTACTGGTTAAATTTTTAACATTTTCTATAATGCTAACCTTTGGCATAACGTCTTTTAAAATTCTATATCCTTCAAAGTATAAACCACTTCTTGTTTTTCCTTCTTCTATTCCTTTTAAATTTCCAGCAATAGAAATATCTTGGCAAGGGAATCCCCAAGTCATAAAATCCACTTCTTTTAAATTCTCTGTTTTAATATTTCTAATATCACCTAAATTCTTTTTTTCATCTACATTATGAATTGCACAATAACTTTTTACTGCAAATTTATCTATTTCTGAAAATCCTACTAATTCATAAGGTATGTTTAAACTTCTTAATGCTTTTTCAAAAGCTCCTATTCCTGTAAATAAACTTAATAATCTTATCATGTGTAATCTCTCCAATTTCTTTAGTAAATTTGAGCTATTATGAGCTATTATGATTTTCTACCTTTCTTCCTCGTCTTCGTCTTCTTCCGAATCAAAGGATTCACTTTCTAATTTATTATTTTTAGGCATAAAAAAAGAAGAGCATTTGCTCTTTAATAATTGCCCTTTTAAACTTTTATAAAAATAATTTGTAAAACTCATAATTTCATTATCTGTATTCATATATTCTTGTTCTCGGAGTTTACATTCATCATATAAACTAAAAATTTGCTCTCTATTCATTCTGCTCAGCAGATAACTTACATTTTCTTTTTCTAGCATTGCTAATGAATAACAAATTACTTTTACTTTTTCAATATTTTCATTTCTCATATATTGTAATGTATCTTGTGTATAAATCAATTCATATTTATTTAGTAATTCTAATATTTGCAATTCATAATTTAAAAATTCTTTTGGAATTTGCTTTTCCTTTTTTATAATATAATTAAATAAACTATCTAACATATTATTATTTATAATATTCTCTTTGCTCTTTTTGCGTATAGGGTATTGATTATTTTGCGTATAGGGGTATGTGTAATTTTGCATATAGGGGGTATCTGTTATATATAATCTTCTTTCAATAATTTCCTTCTTTTCATTTCTAATTATTTGAACATCTATACTATTAAGTTCTGCCAAATGTGAAATCCATCTTGAAATTGTACTTTGACTAACTCCATATAAATCTGCAAAATATTTATTACTAGCATAACAATAACCTGATTTATTACTTAATGCTGTTATTTCACCATACATTAATCTTTCTCCAAATTTTAATTCTTTGTTATACCTAATATATGCTGGAATAATTGCATAATAATTTGCTCTAATATCTTCCTCCATTTTTGTTCCTCCTTCAAAAAAAATAAAAGATTGTATAATTTTTTCACACAATCTTTTATCTTTTTCTAAAATCGATTTTAAGGCGTTTTTAATTTTTGGGGTAACTTTTTTATCATTTTAATTTATTAAAATACTTTAAATGAGCTTTTGAAAATTTGATAACAAAATGGTTCAGTCGAATATGCTCCATTTTGTTATCAATAGTTGATATATGATAACAATAAACAGACTAAATGATAACTTTTTGGAGCTCATTC
>JAGBDU010000034.1 GCA_017937285.1 Clostridia bacterium | reverse complement strand
ATATTAAATATACCTATTTTTATGGCAGAATATATTGATAAGTTAATTGCATTAGGAATGGAATAAAAACCATGGAAATCCCATGGAATATTGTTTTTTTACCGATTATTCAATGGAACAAAAATTAGAAGAAAAAAATTTATGAAGATATAGACTGTATTATAAAAGAAATGAAGAAATTAGAAAATAGTAAAAAATATAATAATGACAATTGGAAAATTTAAAAATAATTAATTATTATGCAATGCACAATAAATTTAAAACAAAATAAAAAATTGACATCAACACAAAATCATGATAATCTAAATACATTAAATTTTATAATCTGGTCGAGAGCCAGTTAATATAGTAGGCGTTGGTAAAGGTCAGTTACTAACAAAATTAAAAATCAAATGGTAAAGCACATTTGAAACCTAATAATTTAGGAGGAATTTGTAATGAAAAAAAGAGTACATTATTCAGTTCTTGAAGATATGAAAAAATATCTTAAGGATTTTAATCCGGATGATTTCATAATGGATGTCGACAGAACTGATGAAACAGTAATTTGTTATTTACAAAATTACTATGACGAAAATTTACCTGTTGATGTTACGGCATGGAAGAGGGTAAATAGACCTCGCGAAACATTGATTTATAAAGAGGCACTTGGAGAGCAAGTTTGCTTTGTTCGGGACATATTGTCTGATAAGTTAGTTTTCGCAGATTTGCCATGGGATGAACATGAAGAGCCTATGGTTATTTCGCATCATTACTCTAAGTCAGTAAAATTGCCTGTTTATCAGATTAAGCGCGAAGATATCGGTATAGAATTTATACTTAGGTGTAATATTTACGATTGGAAGATTTCTGTAAAGTCTGATAAGCCATTGGATTTTGATTTTATGGAACTTTTTGATCCAAAGAGAGTTATAGATGCTTATTATTGTGAAGGATTTCCAAAAGAAAAGGTATATGGCAGCTACGAACAGAATCATTCTCAATTTACGGTTGAAATTGGATCTGAGTATAATGTGTATACATTCTTCTTTTTAATTAGAAATTATCTTAATATAAAAAATAATCAAAATTTCTAATTTAAAAAAATAACACACAAAGAGGGGGTTTTAAAATCACCTCTTTTGTGTTATGATTCAAAGTTACTATGCACAGCTAAAATAATCCATTTTCCATTATTCTAAAAAAATGACTGTGAATAATAACAATTCAAGTATATTTTTTGAAAAATTTCTAAACAACTATTCAATAAAATTGTATTAAGTGATACAATTTTATAAAACATAAACAAGGAGGAAAAAATGTCCTATATTGAATTTGATAATGTAAAAAAAGAATACAAAATGGGTGAAGTTACTATAAATGCCTTAAATAATACCTCTTTTTCGGTGGACAAAGGAGAACTTGTAGTAATAGTGGGACCAAGTGGTGCTGGAAAAACAACAACTCTAAATATTTTAGGAGGTATGGATTGTGCAACATTAGGAAAAGTATTAGTAGATAAAAAAGATGTAACAAAATTAAAAGGGAAAGAATTAATAAAATATAGAAGAGAAGATATTGGATTTGTATTTCAATTTTATAATTTGGTACAAAATCTAACTGCTAAAGAAAATATAGAATTAGCAACACAAATTTGTGAAAATTCTTTAGATCCAGAAGATGTATTAAATAAAGTAGGTTTATCAAATAGAAAAAATAATTTTCCATCACAATTATCAGGAGGAGAGCAACAAAGAGTAGCAATAGCAAGAGCTATCGCCAAAAATCCAAAATTATTATTATGTGATGAACCAACTGGAGCATTGGATTATAAAACAGGAAAGCAAATATTAAAATTATTACAAGATACTTGTAGAAAAGAAAAAATGACAGTACTAATAATAACTCATAATACGGCAATTGCACCAATGGCTGATAAGGTTATATATTTTAAAAATGGCTCTGTAGAAAAAATTGAAAAAAATAAAAATCCATTGCCAGTAGATCAGCTTGAATGGTAAAGGCTACCTATATTAAAGAAAAGGAGAGAAGTTAATAATAATGAAAAAAGCATTATTAAAAGATAGTATAAAAGAAATAAAAAATACATATAAAAGATTCATATCAATTTTATTAATGGCTTTTCTAGGAGTGGGCTTTTTTGCAGGATTAAGGGCATCATCACCAGATATGGTAGATACAATAGACCAATATTATGATAATCAAAATGTATATGATATACAAATATTATCTAATTTGGGATTGACTGATAAAGATATTGAAGAATTATATAAAATAGAAAATGTGGAAAATATTTATGGAAGTTATGAAGTAGATGGAAAAATACAAACTGATAATAGCGAAATTGTAGCTAAAGTAATATCATTATCAGGAGTAAATAATCCTGTTATATTGGAAGGGAATATTCCACAAAGTGAATGTGAGTGTTTGGTAGAGCCTAGTTTTTTAAAAGCTAATAATAAAAAACTAGGAGATAAAATTAAAATCGAAATTGAAGATACAACAAATGATAATGGAGAAGAAATTGCTGTTTTAAAGTGTAAAGAACTTACTATAACAGGGACAGTAAAAAGTCCGCTATATATTTCAAGAGATAGGGGAACAAGTAATTTAGGATCAGGAACAATAAATTATTATATATATACATCTAACGAAAATATAAATGTAACAGATATTTATACAAGTATATATATAACAGTAAAGGATGCAAAAAAATATATAACATCTAGTGAAAAATATGAAGATTATATTGAAACGGTAAAACAAAATATAGAAACAATAAAAGAAGAAAGAGAAAATGCAAGGCAACAAAAAGTAATACAAATAGCTCAAAACAAAATTATTGCTTCCGAAAAAGAATTAGCAGATGCAAAAGAAAAGATATTAGAAATTAAAAAAGCAACATGGTACATATTAGATAGAAATTCAAATGTTGGATATGTAAGTTTTATACAAGATACAAAAGCAATAGAAAATATAGCAAAAGTATTTCCGGTTGTGTTTTTTCTAGTTGCAACACTTATATCTTTAACATCTATGACAAGAATGGTAGAAGAGCA
Organism: Clostridia bacterium; assembly: GCA_017937285.1. GTDB lineage: Bacteria > Bacillota > Clostridia > TANB77 > CAG-508 > CAG-492. The sequence continues at coordinate 21,890 of JAGBDU010000034.1, read as the reverse complement.
AAGAACACAAATAGGTACATTAAAAGCATTAGGATACAATAGTTTTCAAATAACAAAAAAATACATTATATATGCAAGTACTGCTTGTATAGTTGGTGGTATTCTTGGTATGTGTGTAGGTTTTGTATTACTACCAAAGGTACTTTGGGCATTATATGGAATGATGTACAAAATAACAGATGTGTGTATTAGTTTTAATTTCAAAATTGCAATAATAGGATTAATTTTAATTAGTGTTTGTATTGTAGGAGCAACTGTTTACACAGCTTTAAAAGAGCTAAAAAATGCTCCTTCAGTATTAATGAGACCTAAAGCTCCTAAATCAGGAAATAGGGTACTTTTAGAAAAAATACCTTTTATATGGAAAAGATTAAATTTTAGTAATAAAGTTACTGTAAGAAATCTTTTTAGATATAAAAAGAGATTTTATATGACAATAATAGGTATATTAGGATGTACAGCATTAATATTAACCGGATTTGGAATAAAAGATTCTGTAACTAGAATCTTACCAAATCAATTTGATAAAATATTTTGCTATGATTTTCAAATTACATTAAAAGAAAGTTTATCACAGGAAGAAAAAAATCAAGCTATTAATGAAATTAAGAATGATAGTAGAACAGATAAAATTGCAAAAGTATATATGACATCAGGAGAATTAATAAATAATAATCATTCAGAAAATGTACAAATTATAGTACCAGAAGATGAGTTAGCATTAGAAGGAATTATAAATATAAATAATGTAAAAACACATGAAAGAATTAAATTAAAAGATAATGAAATAAGTATAACTGATAAAGTTTCACAATTATTGGATGTTAAAATAGGAGATACAATAAAATTAAAAAATGCCGATGGAATAGAGCTAGAAGTAAAAATTTCTGATATAACAGAAAATTATGTAAGCCATTATATTTTTATGAATAAAACAACTTATGAACAACTTTATCAAAATAATTATGATAGTAATGTAGTACTAACAAAAAATATACAACTTACAGAAGAAGAATCAAATCAATTTGCAACTGAAATTATGAATAAAAAGGAAGTTTCAGCAGTTAGGAATATATCATCAATGGCAGATTCAATTCAAAATATGATGAGTTTATTAAACTATGTTGTTGTAATATTAATAATAGCAGCAGGACTTTTGGCATTTGTTGTTTTATATAATTTAGCAAATGTAAATATAAGTGAAAGAATACGAGAACTTGCAACAATTAAAGTATTGGGATTTTATGACAAAGAAGTATATACATATGTAACAAAAGAAACTGTTATACTTACAATAATAGGTATTATATTAGGATTAGGTGCCGGATATTTACTTAATTATTATATATTAGGAACTTGCGAAATAAATATACTTAGATTTGTAAAAACAATTGAGCCTATTAGTTATGTATATGCTGCTGGAATTACAATAATCTTCACAATTATTGTTAATATTGTAACTTATTTTTCATTGAAAAAAATTAATATGATTGAGAGCTTAAAAAGTATTGAATAGGCTACATGCGTGAATGTGTAAAATTATATAAGAAAGTGCAAGAAGATGTAAAAGAATTATGGATAGAGAAAAGAACTACTACTAAAAAAGCAATAATGTAAATCACAATTTAGGAGTGTGAGAATATGGCAATGTGGAATCCTTGGAGAGGTTGTAAAAAATGTAGTGATGGTTGTTTACATTGCTATATTCATAAGGGTGATTTAAAAAGAAATGTTAATACTAATGAAATAGTAAAAACGAAAGACTTAGTTGAAAAAATTAAAGATAACATTGAAATAAAAGATGAAACACAGGTAGATGTTTTAGCTAGTAATCCAGCAACAGGAGATAATTTAATTAAAGATATAATTGCATTTATTGCATCTATTGTAGGAATAGTAATATGTAAAAAAACAAAGAAAAAAATGAAAAATACTTTAAATAAAACAAAACACTGTTAATTGGTTAACAGTGTTTTAATAATTTATAAAAATTTTTAAAATTTTTAGATTATAAAGGGTTGGCTTAGATTAGCACAGATTTGTTTCGTTTAATCATCACATCTATTATTACATAATTTGCAAATAATTATATTTAAAAGTGCAATCAACTGAGTAATTAGGAAAAAAGAAACAGCACCAATTAGAATTGCGACAGTAATAGAAAAGGTAGCTAAACTAGTTAAACTTAAAGCAAATGCACTTGTGATAATCGAACCAATAGAAGTTGTGATTAAACAAGAATCTTTAATACAGTTGCATTGACGTTTTCCATTACAAAATAGTACAAATAGAATGAATAGTAATCCTATTATACCTAAAATTAAAGTAAAATATAATAATGTTGCAACAGATGGTATTAAGCCACTAAAAAAGACAGCAGCAATTCCAGCAGCAGTAAGCAGACTAGCTATAATAGTAAATATAAAACAACATGAAATATTTTTTTCTTTATTTATAAACATAGTATCATCCTCCTTTATAATATATATATATGAAATAATTTAAAGATTGTGTCTAGACATAATTAAATTTGATATTTCAATTTGTTTATGCTACAATAAAGAAAATTTATTTAAGGAGGTATTTTTTGAGAAAAATTAATATAGGTGTATTGGATCTCGTATTTGATTTGTAATAATAAATCAATAGGAGGTAATAAAAATGAAATATGAAAAAACTTTAAAATACAATACAGATTTAATCAATCAAAAAATTATGGGACCTAACCCACTAAAATTGGAAGAAGAACTTATGAAAGACAATAAAATAAAAAAAGGCTCAGTAGTCATGGATTTAGGAAGTGGTCAAGGTATCACATCAATTTTTTTAGCAAAAGAATATGGATTTAAGGTGTATGCAACTGACCTTTGGAGTGATCCAGAAGAAAATAGAAAGTTCTTTACAGAAATGGGATTAACAGAAGAGCAAATTATTCCAGTAAAAGCAGATGCAACAGATTTAAAATACGAAAAAGAATTTTTCGATGCAGTTGTTAGCACAGATTCTTATAATTATTTTGGAAGAGATGAAAACTATTTAGATGAAAAACTTTTACCTTTTATTAAGAAAGGTGGCTATATTTACATAGTTGTTCCAGGAATGAAAAAAGATTGCCATAATAATATCCACAAAGAATTATTGTTATCATGGACTCCAGAGCAATTAGATTATATTCATGATATAGACTATTGGAAAAATATTATTTCAAAATCAAAGAAAAGTGAAATTGTTTCAATTTATGAAATGGAAAGTAATGAAGAATGTTGGAACGATTGGATAAAATGTGATAATGAATATGCCAAAAATGATAAAAAAGCTATTGAAGCAGGAGCTTGTAAGTATTTGAATTTTATTGCTATTGTTTTGAAGAAGAAATAAGTTTTATGGAGAGGGGATATTGTGAACTGAACCCAAAAAGTGTCTAACTTTTTGGGTTCAGTTCAGAGAATGTAAGAGCACAAATCCAAATATCAAATGTGTAGAGCCAGATTATTGTTATGTTAGTTATTTAGATGGTGAATATAAAGAAACAAATATGAAAATTAGATATGCACAAGCAGTAACAGAAATGGGAACACCAAATGAAACAATAAAATTTGAAAAACTAAATCCAGTAAAGGCAGCTTGTATTTATCATAAAGGAGCTTATGATAATTTAAGAGAATCATACAGTTACCTTATAAAATGGGTAGAAGAAAATGGATATGAAATAGCAGAGCCTATAAGTGAAAGATATATAGATGGAATATGGAATAAAAGTAGTGAAGAAGAATGGCTTACTGAGATTCAAATTCCAATAAGAAAAAAATAAAATTAAAATACAATATGAAAACGGCTATCACAAATGAGTGATAGCCGATTAAGTTTGCTAAACTAGAGAATGAAACTGATTATTAGCAATAGGGTGAGAGTGAAGGAGCTTATGCACGCTCTTATTTCTTTCTTTTTGATATAATGCGATCTTTTTTGAAATTTCTTAAATAAATTAATACTAATTTTTAAATAATAGAAAATAGAAAAACAATGTGATAAAATGTAACCAAAATAAGAATATTAGTAATAGGAATTACTAAAAAATCACAAAAGGAGGAAGAAGGAGAAAAAATGATAAAAGAAGAAATATTACAAGGAGCCAAAAGTATGGCTCAAGAGCTAATCGAAAAGAGAAGATATTTACACGAAAATGCAGAAACTGGATTCAATCTTACAAAAACTTTACAATTTGTAGAAACAGAATTAATAAATATGGGATATAATCCAATTCGCTGTGGAAAATCAGGTCTTATAGCAATTGCGGGAGGAAAAAAGGAAGGAAAAGTTTTTCTTATTCGTGGAGATATGGATGCACTACCAATCAAAGAAGAAACAGATTTAGATTTTGCATCTAATAACGGATGTATGCATGCTTGTGGACATGATATGCATACAGCAATGATGCTTGGAGCAGCAAAAATACTAAAAAAATATGAAGATGAAATAAATGGAACAGTAAAATTAATGTTTCAACCAGCAGAAGAAATTTTTGAAGGATCACAAGATATGATAAAAAATGGACTTTTAAATAATCCAAAAGTAGATGCAGCTTTAATGATTCATGTTATGTCTAATACACCATTTAAACCAGGAACAGTAATTGTTTCATCACCAGGAGTTAGTGCACCAGCAGCAGATTATTTTGAAATAAAAATACAGGGAAGCGGATGCCATGGTTCAATGCCAAATACAGGAGTTGATCCAATTAATGTTGCAGCACATATTGTGCTTGCATTACAAGAAATTAATGCAAGAGAACTTTCAGTAACAGATAAAGCTGTTTTAACAATTGGAACATTAAATAGTGGAAATATTGCAAATGTAATTCCAGATACAGCAGTAATTGGAGGAACAGTTAGAGCATATGATGAAGAAACAAGAAATTTTATAAAAACAAGAATGAAAGAAATATCAGAAGGAGTAGCTAAAACTTTTAGAGCCAAAGCAGAAGTATCATTTGGAAGCGGATGTCCGACTTTAGTAAATGATGCAAATCTAGCTGAATGTATTTCAAAATATGCACAAGAATTATTAGGAAAAGAAATGGCTTTTACAGTTGAAGAATTAAGCAAAATGTCTGGTGCAGGGCAATCATCAAAAAGTGCTGGATCTGAAGATTTTGCATATGTTAGTCAAAAAATACCATCAATAATGCTAGCATTAGCAGCAGGTAGACCAGAAGAAGGATACAGTTATCCAGGTCATCATCCAAAAGTAATGTTCGATGAGAGCGCACTTCCTTTCGGAAGTAGCATATATGCGTATACTGCAATGAAGTGGTTAATGGAACATTAGAATTAGTCATAATAATAGAATGAAAATATAAAATATTGAAAGAGCGAAAAATTATTAATCGCTCTTTTTTACATCTTTTATGCTACAAAAATTTTGTATAATTCTTACCAAAATCGCCTAAACTAAAATAGGAGGCGAATCGAACAAAATATGGAAATACTAAAAATCATAGGCTTATCAACAGGTTCAATAGCTATATTATTTATACTAACAAAAATAATGGGACAAAGAGAAATGTCTCAATTAAGTGTATTTGATTACTTCATAACAATAACAATAGGTTCAATAGCAGCTGAGATGTCAACATCATTGGAAAGTAATTTTATACAACCGGTAGTTGCAATGATTGTATATGCATTAATCACTTTGTTGGTATCATACTTAAATACAAAATTTGTAAAGCTAAGACCAATTCTTTCAGGAAGAACTTTAATTTTATATGATAATCGGTACTTTATTTAAAGAAAATTTTAAAAAAGCTAAAATTGATTTAAATGAATTTTTAGTGCAATGCCGAACAAATGGATTTTTTAATTTAAGTGATATAAAAACAGCATTATTAGAAGAAAATGGTAAAATAAGTTTTTTGCCATATAGTGATAAACGACCAGCAAATCCAAGTGATTTAAATATAAAACCAACTGAAGAAGGTATTGCTACAAATTTGATACTTGATGGAGAAATAATGGAAAAAAATTTAAAAGAGCTAGGTTATGATCAAACATGGTTAATGGAAGAGCTACAAAAACAGGGAATAGTAAAAATTGATAATATTTTTTTAGCAACATATAATGAAAATAAAGACTTATCCGTATATATTACAAATAATGTTGAAAAAAATAAATAAAATGATTGATAAATAGTGTAAAAAAAGCTCAAATTCTGATTAAATTATCCTTTTCATTTTGAATTAATTTATTAAAGTATAAAAAATCCTAAAATGGAAAATATATTTTTAGGAGGACGAAATATTATGAATTCTTTTTGGAATGAAAGTGAAAAAAATAAAATAAATTTTCCTAAAATAAAAAATAATATTGAAACATCAATATGTATAATAGGTGGAGGTTTAACAGGTCTTAGTACAGGATATTATTTAAGTAAAGAAAATGATGTTGTAATTTTAGAAAAAGACAAAATCTGTGCGAGTACAAGTGGAAAAAATACTGGAAAAATAACAAGCCAACATGGAATGTTTTATAAATATTTAATTGAATCTAATGGAAAGGATTTTGCTAAAAAATATTTAGAAGCAAATGAAAATGCAATAGATGAAATAGAAAGTATTATAAAAAATGAAAAAATAGAATGTGATTTTGAAAAAGAAAATGCATATGTTTTTTCTAATACAGAAAATGGAATTAATCAGATTAGAGATGAGAAAAAAGCAATTGAAAAAATAAAAAAAGGAAAATGCAAGTTTGTTGATAACATTGAATTACCAATACCAAAGGCTTCGGCAATTAAATTTGAAAATCAAGCAAAATTTAATCCTGTAAAATATGGTTATGGTTTAGCAAATTGTATAATAAATAATAATGGCAAAATATTTGAAAATTCGAAAGTAACAGATATAAATAAAATAGAAAATAAATATGAAATTTGCGTTAATGAGTATAAAATTATTGCTGATAAAGTTGTATTAGCTACAAGATATCCAACTATAAATATTCCAGGATATTATTTTATGAAAATGTATCAATCAACATCTTATGCAATGGTTGCTGATGTTAAAGAAGATTTATTTAATGGAATGTATATAAGTTTAGATATGCCAATAATATCTTTTAGAACAATAAATGACAATGGAAAACAATTGTTATTAGCAGTAGGATATGATTACAAAACAGGAGTAGAGCAAACAGTAAATGGATATTCAAAATTAGAAGATACTGTAACAAAAATGTACCCCAAAGCCGAAATACTATATAAATGGACTGCAGAAGATTGTATATCATTGGACAAAATTCCATATATAGGCGAATACTCAAATTTAATGAAAAATATATATGTAGCAACAGGATTCAACAAATGGGGATTAACAACATCTAACATAGCAGCAAATATAATAAAAGATAAAATACAAGGAGAAGAAAATGAATACGAAGAAATTTTTAAAAGCACAAGACTAGAGCCAATAAAAAATAAAGATGAAGTAAAAAATATGTTAAAAGAAGTAAAAGAGTCCATAATACTTAGTAAATTTAAATTACCAAAAGAGAGCATAGATGAAGTTGAAAAAGGACAAGGAAAAATAGTACAGGTTAATAATAATAAAGTAGGTGTATATAAATCTGAAACAGGGGAGATATTTACAGTAAAACCAGTGTGTACACATTTAGGATGTGAACTTTATTTTAATAATTACGATAAAACTTGGGAGTGTCCATGTCATGGTTCAAAATTTAGTTATGATGGAAAGGCATTAGAGGTGCCAGGAATAAAAGATTTAGAATGATAAGTTTTAATAATCGACATTAAAAGTGACGTATAAGTTTATGAAAATAAAATAAGAATGTAGATGGTATGCAAAACCGCACTAATAGATACATTCTTATTTTTTATTTTTTTGGATTGATTTAACAAACGATAATATTTAATAGAAGATATTTTAATAAACGATATAACATGATATAATCTTCTTAAACAAACATAAGAAGAATCATATTAATAGATTCGAAATAGACAAAAGAGCTATATGTTAAAAATCAATATATAACAAGTAATAAATCGAAAAAAATATATAATAAAGGAGAGAATGTATGAAAAACTTATTTATAGAATATCCAAAATGTTCAACATGCAAAAATGCAAAAAAGTGGTTAATAGAAAATAACATTGATTTTGAAGACAGAAATATTACAGAAAATGTACCAACAATTGAAGAGCTTAAAAAGTGGATAAAATTAAGCAAAAAAGATATAAAAAAATGGTTTAACACAAGCGGACTTAAATATAAAGCACTTAATTTAAAGGAAAAATTACCTTTAATGTCTGAAGAAGAAAAAATAAATTTATTATCAAGTGATGGAATGTTAATAAAAAGACCAATTTTAGTAACAGAAAAAAGTGTTATTTTAGGATTCAAATTAGAAGAATATAAAGAAATTTTGAAATAAAATTATCCTAAATGTATAAGTAAATATTGAGGTTTCGAATATTTGTGATATAATCAAGGCTACAAGTTTTAATTTTAGAGGAGATATAATGGAGAAGAAATTAACTTTAGAAGAATATATACAAAAGCTATCAAATATTTTAAAACAAGAAATAACAATAGATACAATAAAAGAAGATCTTTTTAATAATACCAATCCATCTAAAAGAGAGGCAGCAAAGCAAAAAATTGAGGCATATAAAAAATATTGTAATTTAACCAAAGAGAGCGCCTTTGATGAAAAAGATATTAACTTAAGCAAAGAATTATATTTTACGCAAAACAGAAATGCAATAGGTTCATTTGCTGATTTTTGGTTTATTTTATATGATTTAAAAAGTTATTTATTAAAAGAAATTATACCAGATAGGTTTATAAAAAATTCTAATGACAGTAAACATAATAGAATAATATCAAACTCAATAGTAATTCCAGAGGTAATAGAAGCTTTAGGTCTAAAGTCTGCTAAATATTATATAACAAACTATTGGGATGATAATGCAGATAATTTATATACAAATTTATATTTAGTAACTCCCAATTTTTTACAAGAGGGAGAAGAATTATATAATGTAAACGATATAATTGGATTAGAGGTAACAGATGTAATAGATTTAGAAAATAAATTAAGAGAGTATTATAAATATAGTCCATTTTCTAATGAACAAAAGGAAAATCTTATCAAACAATTTATAAAGGCTATTGTTGTTAATAAAATAATAGACAATACAGATGAAACCAATGAAAATATGTCTATAATAGTAAATAATGAGAAAAAGACTGTAAAGTTATCACCATTATACGATTACGATTTTTGTTGCGGAAATCAATCTTATAAAGATTCAAAAAGAACAATAAATGGAAAATCCAATTTACCAGATTTTATAAATTACTATAAAAAATATCCATGGTTTGAACAGTGGTTAAAAGAAAAGGTTTTAACACTAGATATAGACAAAATATTATCAAAATGTGATAAAAAAGAACCAAATAAACCAACAATAACAGATGAACATAAAAGATTCTATAAATCGTTTTTTGATCAAAAGAAAAAAATTATTAAAGAATGTTTAAGTCCAGAAATAAAGGGCACCAATAAAATATTAGATTATGAGCAGATGCTTGAACAATTAAATAAAAATCAAGAATTATTTGCATATCTAAATTACCATAGTACAGGAGGAATGATATTTCAAAGACCAGCCATTAAAACAGAAAAATTAGATGTTCCTCAAGAGCAAATTTTGGAAAAAGAATTATTTAACTATCTTTGTGATAGAATATATTGTGATAAAAAAGTATCTGCAGTGAAACAATTATTAGAATATTCAACTACTATTAAAATGGTATCTGAAGAATGTGCAAAAGTTTTTTCAAAATTTGGTAATAAAATAGTAGATCCAGATGGAGAACAATATCAAATAAAAGCGAGATTATTGAATTATGTTTACATAGAGTTTATGGAAAAAGTAGAATCTTTAAAAAAAGCAAATACTAGGGAAAAAAGTAAGGAAGATTATGAAAACAGATAACAAAAAATTATTGAACTGATTAATACAAATACAAAAATAGAAATACGCATGTGAGTATTTCTATTTTTGTTAAAAATTTTCAAAAAAATCAATTTCTATAAATCTCTAATTTGCTTGTCAGAAACAGCATATATTAAGTTATTAACCTTAGTAATATCGTATATTTTATTATCGAAACAGTATTTTAATGTTATATTTATATATGTATTTTGAGGTAAAGAGTATGAGGCAGAGTTAAGTAGAGCTTCATATTCTATAGTCGATAATTCAAGTGCCAATGCTAGCAATGTGATGGTACCAAAAGATGGATGATAATGAGCGTCTGATTTTATTTGGGAAAAAAGACGTCTATCAATAAAAGCTTTTTTATATACCTCTACATCGGTAAAATTTGAATGGTCAATATAATTGAATAATGTTTCGTTAAAGCTTTTTGAGGGTTTTATAGTATTTAAAATCTTATTTGTTATTATATATTCCTCAGATGACTCATTTAATATAAAAATACATGTAGGTTCAGTTGATTGTTTAATTATATCTTTTTGATAATATATAAATAATTGTAATAATGGTTGTGGGATAGTAATATTATTTTTTATATATAAATTTTGATAAAACATAAAAGTGCCTCCTTGTTGTGAATAATAAAAAAATAATTATAAGTAAATATAAAAGAATAATAAATATGTTCACGATTTTAAATATTCATGTGTTATGAATCCTTTGACTTAAGTATTGTATCATATTAATTTAGATTTATAAAGCTTTTTTTAAATGTCGTTTTCAAAGCGACCCAATATAGATAAATTTGAGTTTAAATAGTAATATAAATTCAAATTAAAGGAGAAAAAAAGATGAGTAAATATTTATGTGTAGGATTAGCAAAACAAATAACTGTAGAAGTAAAAGATGAAAAAATGGCAAAAAAAGTTGAATTAGACTTTTTTGAAAAGGTTGAAAGAAGTTTATATAATGTACAATATGAAACAGAAAAAAATAAAAATGTTTTATATATTATTTTTAATTTAAAAGATGATATGATAGCAAAATATGCTATGGATTTATTCATTGAACAACATGAAAAATATATAAAATCATATTATTCAAACGATGCAATAGAATATTACAAAAATATTAAAAATAAGGATAAAAAAGAAATTCTGAATTTAATAAATACAGAAAATAATCCATATATCTATAATTTTAGATTAGGATGGTTTGGATTTGATGCTAGCTATCTTTTTAAAGAAAGTGTGTATGCATATATAACTGAATTTTTAACATTTCATTGTTCAGAAAAAACATATATGGAAGTGTATAGTACATTTTTTAGGTATATGAGGAATGTACTTGTGAATTCAACAGATAACCCATTAAAAACAGCACTTGCTGTTTCTTTATAATGATTGTAATGAAAATTGAGATTGGATTAGATTATAATTTTTATAAGATTAAAAAGTAGAAGTTATATTAAAATAGTAAGTTTAATGAAAAAATGTCTAAGAAAAAACACTAGAAATGAACTATATCACAGAAAGTAGAGCTCAAGACTAGTGTTTTTTTTGAGGAATAATCTCTTAAATCAAATACTTAAGTTTATTTTATTTGCATATGATCAAGAAAATGTGATACAATATACATATAATGGTCAAGAAAATGTGATAAAACGCATAAATATTGGTCAATAAAACGTGAATACTGTATCATATATTATATACATTAAATAGAGGGGAGCTGATAAAATGTATAGAAAAATCATATTAGAATTAAAAAAATGGAAAGAAAAGAAAGATAGATTACCATTAATTTTAAAAGGAGCTAGACAAGTAGGAAAAACATGGATTTTACAAGAATTTGGTAAGGAATATTTTGAGGATGTATTATATATAAATTTTGAAAACGCAGGAAATATATCAAATTTATTTGATGGAAATATAGAGCCGAATAGAATTATAGAATATTTATCAGCTCTCAATCATAAAAAAATCGAGCCAGAAAAAACATTAATAATATTTGATGAAATACAAGAATTGCCAAGAGCACTTACATCTTTGAAATATTTTGCGGAACAAACACCAGAATATGCAATATGTTGTGCTGGTAGTTTATTAGGAGTATTCCTTCATGATCAAGTATCATTTCCAGTTGGAAAAGTTGATTTTTTAGAATTGAAACCATTAGATTTTGAAGAATTTTTAATTGCTAATAACGAAAACGAGTTAATTAATATAATTAAAAAGAATGGATTAGAAAAACTACCAGATTTAATAACAGATAAACTAAAAGATTATTTAAAAAAATATTTTGTAATAGGTGGAATGCCAAGAGCTGTAAAAGCGTGGATTGAAGAAAAAGACTTTGAACTTGTTGAAGAGATTCAAAAAGGAATTTTAGAAGCTTATGAAAGAGATTTTTCAAAACATACAGATAATAATACTGCAACCAAAATACAATATGTTTGGAACAGCATACCATCACAATTAGCAAAGGAAAACAGAAAGTTTATATATGGAGTTGTAAAAAATGGTGCAAGAGCAAGAGAATATGAAAATTCAATTAATTGGCTTAGAGATACAGGATTAATAAGAATTGTAAATAGAGTAAAATGTGGAGATAAACAACCTTTAAAAGCATATGAAGATTTGAAGGCTTTCAAAATATATTTGCTGGATGTAGGATTATTAAGAGTATTATGCGAATTACCATATGAGACGATTATTAATGCAGATGCTATATACAATGAATTTAATGGTTTACTTACTGAACAGTTTGTTCTTCAAGAGTTAAAAAATATTAATAAAATAAATACAATTTATTATTGGTCAAATGAGTTTCAAAGTGAAGTGGATTTTATATTTGCATATAAAAATTTAATAATACCAGTAGAAGCAAAGGCAGGAGTAAATGTTAAGGCACAAAGTTTGAAAGTTTATATGAAAGAAAACAAGCCTAAATTTGCTATAAGATATTCTTTATTAAATATAACATTAGATAATAATATATTAAATATTCCATTATATGCCATTTGGAATACAGAAAATTATTTAAAAGAAATAAATTAAAATCTAATAGAAAAAAATTGGAATATTAAGAGCACTTGGTTGTAAAAGTAAAGATATATTGATTATGTTTACGCTAGAAAGTGTTTCATTAATACTTTTATTAGGAGATGGACAATAATGGAAAAGAATAATTAAAAGAGCTAGGTTATAAAATATCGGATTATGAATTAGAATAATGAAAATTGAATAGCTTTTCTACTTTTAAAAATTTTAATTTATATGAATTCTGAAAAAAACTGCACATTTTAACGTCTTACAATGTGCAAAAAATGTTGACATATACTGAAAAGTTATGTTAATATAAAAATATAAAAAATAAAAAAGAAGGAATAATTATGAAGTTAAGAATATTTTTGAACCAATTACATCATCATCGTAGGAGCTTGTAACTATAGCATTTTATGCGTAGGTACAGGCTAAAAACTGTGCCTACGATAGTTCAGAAATATTTAAGATAGATATACTTAAAAAGACTATTTGTAGGAAATAAAATTCTATAAATAGTCTTTTTTTAGTATATCTATTTTTGTTAAAAAATATTAAAACTTCATAATTAATAAAAAAGGAAAGGTGATTTAAATGGAAAAATTAGAATTAAAAAATGTAAAGGGCAGCTATGACTATGGAAATAAAGATCAAATTATAAGAAACTATATTTCAGATACTTTAAAAAGTGTTTTTGAAAAATATGGATATAAACCATTGTCAACATCAATGTTATGTTATTATGATTTATTATCTTTAAAATATGACGAAAATAATGATTTATTAAATGAAATATATAAAGTAACAGATCAAGCCAAAAGAAATTTAGCATTAAGGTATGACTTAACAGTACCATTTGCAAAATATATAGCAATCAATAAAAATATAAATTTGCCGTATAAAAGATATGAGATAGGAAAAGTATTTAGAGATGGACCAGTAAAAAAAGGAAGAATACGAGAATTTATACAATGTGATGTTGATAGTGTTGGAATAGAAGGGCAGTTAGTTGAAGCAGAGCTAATTAGCTTATTCGTAGAAGGATATAAAAGATTAGGAATTGATATAATTATAAAATATAATAACAGAAAAATTATGACAGGGATTATTGAAACATGTAAAGTTCCAAAAGAGAAGATATCTCCCACAATAACTATAATTGATAAATTTGAAAAATTAACAAATGAAGAAATTAAATTAGAATTTTTTAAAATAGGACTAGAAGAAAAACAAATTGAAAATCTAATAAATTATTTAAATATGGACTTTAAAGAAATTAAAAACAAATTTAAAAGTACAGATAATTTAGTATTACAAGAAGGAATAAAAGAAGTAGATGAATTAAATAAATATATTGAAAATCTTGACTTGAATAAATACGTACAATTTGTAGCAACACTTGCAAGAGGTCAAGAATATTATACAGGTACTGTATTTGAAGTTTATCAAGTAAATGGAAAAATAAAATCAAGTATAGGAGGACGGAGGAAGATATGACAAAATGATAGGAGACTTTATAGGGGATGGCAAAAAATATCCAGCTGTTGGCATAAGTTTTGGATTAGATGTTATATTTGATATCTTAAAAGAAAAAGGAAATATAAAGAATACAAATACAGATGTGTATATAATTCCAATGGAAAATAATATTCAAGCAATGAAAATTGCACAAGATTTAAGAAATCAAAATATAAATGTAGGTATTGAAATGAATAATAAGAAATTAAAAAAGGCACTAGATTATGCAAATATAGAAAGTATACCATTTGTAATTATAACTGGAGATGATGAATTAAAAGAAAATAAAGTCATAATAAAAAATATGAAGACAGGTTTACAAATAAAGGTTGGAATGGAAGAGATAGTAGAAAAATTAAAGCAGGATATAGTATCAATATTAATTTAATTAAACAACAAGATTATATACAAGAAGCTATTATATCAGGGAAAGTGATAGAGGAGGAATAAAAGTATATTGAAATTAAAATTGTGTAATGTTATAATCAAAAAAGATAGAGAAAATAGTAAATTTGTTAAATTCGTAGTATACTATGTACATAGTTTAAGGAGAGTGATAAAAATGATGCATACATTATGCAAATATGCAGATGAAACAGAGTTGGTTATTTCAGATATCATTACTAGAGATAATGGAGATGAGGTAATAAGAGTTGTTTTTGAAAGACCAACAGAACATGGGTTTGATACATTGATATTTGAGTTACCAAGCTATAAAATTGTAGAAAAAGATGGACAGTACACAGAAGAAGAAATAGAATTGTTTAAAAAGGTAGTAGAACAAGGAGCAGCACATTTTTTTGAAATTGCAAGAGAAGGAGGACTTGAGAGTGCCTAGTATATTTGAAACAATGAAGATATAGTGTATACTTTTGGTCAAATGAAAATAATGAACCTATTCATGTGCATATATCAAAGGGAAAACCAGTTGGAAATTTAACGAAAATTTGGATTACAAAAAGTGGAGGATGTATAATTGCTAATAATAAAAGTAATATACCGATAAATGATTTAAAGAAAATACAAAAAATTATAAATGATAATTATTTCCTTATTTTGGCAAAATGGAAGAATTATTTTGAGGGACAAGAAATTAAATTTTATTGTTAATTATTAAATCATTAAGGTATATAGTAATTAAACTAAGTAGAAAAAATTAATAAAATGAAGGGAGAAAAAACATATGAAAAAAGTATTTATTGTTGTAATATATATAGCAATAGTAATGGCAATTATAGGAGGTTATTTAATAAAAAAGGATTATGATTTAACTAAAAATATTGAAGAGACTATAAATTTGTCTGAAGAAGAAAAATCTAAAATAAATTATGATGCTTTAATAGAAGATATTAAATCAGCTGAAAGGGGAAGTAGTAAGTTTAATGCAAAAAAAGTATCAGAAAATAATATAAATGAACGCAATGGAAGTATTTTAAGATTTGGAAGTAGTATAGAATATCAAGGAGAAGGTTATAATATTTCTTTTGCTTCAGGGGAATATGTTACAGATGTAGGATCCGTTTATACATTTTCTTTAAAGGATAAATATATTTATCATGTTAGTTCAGGAAGCTGGGGAACTAGCAACATCTTTTTAGAGATATTTAAAATTAGATATGATATATTATATTTTTTGATTTCAATGGTTATCGTAGTTGTTATTAGTATAATAATTTTAAAAAAGAGAAAATCTATGAAAAATGAAAGTTAATAGAGAAACATAGTAATATTACAATATTCTTAAAGAAAATATGTTCACAAACATTACTTATTAGAATAAAGAAATTTTGTGGCATAATAAAAATATGAAACCAAATTTTTAATGAGAAACTGATAAATCAACTAAAAGTAAAAGAAGATTAGAGCTTATAATCTTCTTTTTTTAGCTCTTCTAAAAGAAAAAAGCACATCTTTAATCGCAAAACGTGAATATCCTCAAACCACCAGCATATATATTAATAAAAACACAAAGGAGGATAAGCTATGTGGCACACATTAGATTTAACAGATTTAGTTAGAAAACTAAGGTCAAATATCAACTATGGAATCACAAATGAAGAAGCAAAACAAAGACTAGAAAAATATGGACGAAATAAAATTGAAGACAAAAAAAGAGAAAATTTTTTAATGAAATTTATAAAACAATTCAATGATATAATGATAATAATATTAATAATATCAGCCATGGTATCAGCGATTGTTACAAAATTAGAAGGAGCAGGAGATTATTTAGACTCAATAATAATCATAACCATAGTAATACTAAATGCACTAATGGGAGCACTGCAAGAAGCAAAAGCAGAAAAATCAATTGATGCATTAAAACAAATGTCAACACCAGTAGTAAAAGTAAAAAGAGAGGGAAATATTTTAAGTATACCAAGCGAAGAAGTAGTAATAGGGGATATTGTATTATTAGAAGCGGGAAACTATGTTCCAGCAGATTGTAGAATAATAAAATCTTACAATTTAAAAATAGAAGAATCTAGCTTAACAGGAGAAAATGTTCCAATATTAAAAGATGAAAATGTAAAATTAAAATCAGACTGCAACATTGGAGATATGCTAAACATGGCATTTGGAACAACAATAATTACAAATGGAACTGCAGAAGCAATAGTAACAGAAACAGGAATGAATACAAAAGTTGGAAAAATAGCAAAAATGATAATAGAAGATGAATCACCAGAAACACCAATACAAAAGAAACTTGGTCAAGTTGGTAAAACACTAGGAATAGGATGTTTAATAATATGTGCAATTATATTTATATTAGGTATAATAAAAAAGATTCCAATGTTAGAAATGTTTATGACATCTGTAGGACTTGCAGTTGCAGCAATTCCAGAAGGACTACCTGCAATAGTAACAATAGTGCTATCAATAGGAGTTACAAAACTTGCCAAACACAATAGCATAATAAGAAAATTACCAGCAGTAGAAACTCTAGGAAGTAGTAGTGTTATTTGCACAGATAAAACAGGAACATTAACAAAAAATGAAATGAACGTTGTTCAATATGAAGATGCAAATGGAAGAAAAATTGATTATATATTAGAGCTTGGAACAATGTGCACAGATGTTCAAATTCAAAATAATGGCAAAGTTTTAGGTGACCCAACAGAAGTTGCAATAGTAGAAAAAGCAATATCTGTAAATAAAAATAGAAATGAATTATATTCGAGATATCCAAAAATAAATGAAATTCCATTTGATTCAAACAGAAAATTAATGACCACAATACATAAAGTTAATAACAAATATAGAGTGATAACAAAAGGCGCACCAGATGTTTTATTAGATAGATGCACAAAATTTTATAATGATGGTATGATAGAAAACTTAAACTTTTCAAAAAGAAATAATTTAAAAAACAGAAATGAAGAGCTTGCAAATCAAGCACTAAGAATAATTGCAGTAGCATATTTAGATTTAGATATATTACCACATAATTTAGATGATAATTTTATAGAAAATAATCTAATTTTTGTTGGATTTATAGGGATGATTGATCCACCAAGAGAGGGTGTAAAAGAATCTATAAAAAAATGTAAAGAAGCGGGAATAAAAATAGCAATGATAACAGGAGATCACATAGCAACAGCAAAAGCAATAGCAGAAGATTTAGGAATTTTAAAGAAAAATGAAATATGCATAACAGGAAAAGAGCTAAACCAAATTACACAAAAAGAATTAGAAAAAAACATAATGAAATATTCCGTTTTTGCAAGAGTTACCCCAGAGCATAAAGTAAGAATAGTAAAAGCATTTAGATCCACAGGAGCAGTAGTAGCAATGACAGGAGATGGAGTAAATGATGCACCAGCACTAAAAAATGCAGATATAGGAATAGCTATGGGGCTAAATGGAACTGATGTTGCTAAGAATGCATCAGACATGATTTTAGCAGATGATAACTTTTCCACTATAGTGGAAGCAGTAAAACATGGAAGAAATATATTTGATAATATAAAAAAAGCAGTACACTTTTTAATAGCAACAAATATAGGTGAAATAGTAACAATTTTTTTTCGGATTGTTATTAGGACTAAAGAGCCCATTACTAGCAATACAATTACTATGGATAAATTTAGTAACAGATTCATTCCCAGCAATAGCGCTAGGTTTAGATCCAGCAGAAAAAAATATAATGAAAAAAAAGCCAAGAAATTCGAAAAAATCATTATTTGCAGATGGATTATGGACACAAATAATAACAGAAGGCCTAATGCTTGGAATATTAACTTTAGTTGCATTTTACATAGGATACAGTAAATTCGGACTTGAAGTAGGAAGAACAATGGCTTTTGTATCATTAGGAATGTTAGAGCTAGTTCATGTATTTAATTTAAGAACTGAAGAATCAATTTTTAAAATAGATTTATTTTCAAACAAGTATCTAATAGGATCATTTTTATTAGGATTAATTTTACAAATATCAGTAGTAATAATTCCACAATTTGCAACTATATTTGAGGTACAAAATTTAACTAAAGAGCAATGGTTATATACTGCTATAATATCAATAATGCCAATAGTTATAATGGAATTTCAAAAATGGTGTAATGGGGTGATGTATCCAGAAAGATATAGTAAAAAGTTACCAAAAGAGATAGAAAGTTCGAAGTGGGGAGGAAAAGTATTGAAAGAAAAATATTAATAAAGATATAATTTGCCAATACGAATTTCACTATAAGTGGGCTAACTGTAACCTGTAAACACAAAATATTGAGCAAAATAAATAAAAAGAAGTGCATAAAAAGAAATTGTTTCCGAATAATCGGTTCAAATCTTTTTATGCACTAAATAAATACTTAAATTAAGGATTGCAAATATTGTAATTTGTAACCTCTTGGTGATATTTTTCGGATATATGCCACTACACGCATTCCTTCACGGAGAAAATTAATCTTTTCTGGAGGTACATCAACTATAGCATTGGTATTCGGTGAAATCTCACAAAAAAAGCCATCATTTGTGTCAGTTAAGCTACCAAGAGTAGCAACTACAGTATCTCCTTGATTGAATTTTACAATAGGAGCAGCAGCTTTTCTACTTGCAGTAATGCGAATACCATTTTTATCAACTACTTTTGAAATTATTTTTACCTTTTCTACATTACCAATACGTGCAACATTCTGCATATTGTAAAAACGGCATATTGACCAATCAGTAATATAAATAAGAACTGGTGCATCACCAATTTTACAAAAGGCTCCCCAATGACAATAGCTGTAAATTACAGCATCATATACCTCACCTACAACAAGCGAAGCTTTACAAGCCTCTAAGTATGCTTTGTGAGAAAAGATATATTTATCATTTTCTTGCCGAAGAACAAAAACCTTAAATGGTTTTTCTAATAAGATAAGAACATCTAATGGTGTAGGAACATTGTTAGGTGTAACATTGCTAATTATTGGTCCAGAATTAATTCTAGGAATTCCGAGTTCCTCAGTGGGAATAACACCCTGAAAGTTAACACCATTTACAACGATGCACTGATTAATTGAATCCCAAGTACAATATGTATTTGAGATTATTATAGGTTCTTTCCGTTCAATCATTTTAATTTTCCTTTCCTTTTTGTTTTCCTTTTGTTTAAAAATTTAGAATTTAAGTATTAATTATCACCTTCCATATTTAGTAAATTTGGAAATTGCTACGAAGAAAAATCTTCTTAAATGCCATTTTACCATATTTTTCCCTATATTGCAATAGGTTAAGATGGCTTCATGTTGAAATGAATAAATTTGTCGTTACAGTTCAATAAGTCGTTAAATTTTCTATTGTAGAGGAGTTCAAAGGAATATAAATAATTTTTTATATTTATATTCCTTTGAACGGCTTATCTTAATGCACCTGAACTGTAGCTAAATGTCAATGATGTAAAACAAATTTTAAGAAGGTTTTTGGTTGAGAATTAAGCCCTATCTACAAAATTATTCTTAATAACGGTAGAATAATTTTTTAAGTAGGAATTATTATTTGTTAATGATAAAAGAAAAATAAATTTTTTATCACAAATAATTAAAAGTATGCTATAATAAAACAAAAAAATTATTAATGAAAGGACAGATAATAATGGATGAAAAAATATTATGGCAAGATAGAAAAAGAACAATATTTGGTTTACCTTGGACATTTACAAAATATAAACTAACAGAAGAAAAATTAATAGTACAGACAGGATTTTTAAACATAAAACAAGAAGAAGTTCGCCTGTATAGAATAATGGATGTAACACTAAATAGACCATTAGGGCAAAGAATATGGGGACTAGGAACAATCCACTGTTGCTCAGCCGACAAAAGTACACCAGAATTTGATATCAAAAATATAAAAAATTCTGAAAAAATAAAAAATTTATTATCAGATCAAGTAGAAGAGGAAAGAAATAAAAAAAGAGTTACAAGCCGTGAATATATGATAAGTGAAGATGAAAATGGGGACGGAGATTTTTAAAACGGGGACGGAGAATTGGAAACGGAGATTTTCGGAGGACGGAGATTTCGTCCCGAAACTCTCCGTCCTCCGAAAAAATATAATTAAACCTCATCCACAACCAAGTTATCCTTAATAACAACAACAGAATAACTTCTTAAATGAGGAATTAATTTAATCTCTTCAGATTGTTTATATGTTTCTAATTGAGATTTAGCTTCTAATTGTTTTTGTAAAAGCAAATTATTATTTTTTTCGTAATCTTCTTTTGAAATATATTTAAATTCAATTAAAGCACCAAATCTTTCCTCTAATTTTTCAGTTGGTACAAGCAATATATCTGCATATTTTCCACCAACTTCTAATTCCGATTTTACTATCATAGCACCTAACATTCTGCATATTGAGTAAAAAATAACTTTTACATATTTTTCATCAAATCTTTGATAATCTCTATTTGATAAGTTACTCAAGTATTGTTTTAGAACTTCTAATATTTTATCAATTTTTCCATGTTCTAATATTTCTATAGTTATTGATTCTGTATCTATTTTATTAGTATTTATTTGGGCTATTGTACTAATATATTTTAAAAAATATTCTGAATAAATTTTTCGAATTACATCATTAGGAATTTTGAATTTAAATTTGCTATAACCTTTCTCATAAATTGTTACATACCCCAAATAATATAACAATGATATCAATTCCTTTTCGCCAAAACTAATTTCAGCATTAAACTTTTCTGTAAGTTCACTTTCAACAGGATCTCCAGCAACTAGTTTTTCTAAAATATCAATTTTTCCCATATCTTTGCATAAATTCATAAAAGCTTCTATTTTACTGTAATCGCTTATTATATTT